>JANNEL010000218.1:0-1521 GCA_031378595.1 Alphaproteobacteria bacterium | reverse complement strand
GTGCCACGATCTCGCCCGGCACGATTTGCCCGGTGATATTGCGGAAGATTTCGATCCGCTCTTCACCCTCACCGAAGGAGCGCGTCACGCCGTGCAGCGCGAGCGTCGGCATGGTTTGCGCCGCCGTGCGTGTCATTGTGGGTTCGGTCGAGGTGTATACGTCACTCATAGCGTAGCGCATCCACCGGATCGAGTTTTGCCGCGCGCCAGGCCGGATAAACGGTCGCAAGGATCGAGAGCACCAGCGAGGTCACGACGACCAGAATGACTTCGTCGACCTCCATTTTCGCGGGCAGCTTGCTCAAGAAATAGAGCGTGTCGGGGAAGAGGTTCATGCCCGTCACCCAAATCAGAAACTGACGGATTTCTTCGATGTAGGTGCAGAACAGAAAGCCCAACACGAAGCCGATCAGGGTCCCCACGACGCCAATCGCGGAGCCCGACATCAGAAACACGCGCAGGATTGTGCCGGACGTTGCGCCCATCGTACGCAGGATCGCGATGTCGCGCGTCTTGTCTTTCACCATCATGATCATTCCCGAGATGATGTTGAAGCCCGCGACGATGATGATGAGCGAGAGGATCAAGAACATCACGGTTCGTTCGACCTGCAGCGCATCGAAGAACGTCTTGTTCACTTGCTGCCAGTCGACCAGGCGCGCGGTCTCGCCGACGGCCGTCATGATCTTCGGCCTGAGTTCGTCGACCCGGTCGGGATCGTCGAGCATCACCTCGATGCCGGTAACGCCGTTGCCGCGGTTAAAATAGGTTTGCGCCTCGGCCAGCGGCATGAAGATCACGGATTGGTCGTACTCCGACATGCCGACCTTAAAGGTTCCCGCGACCGTGTATTGCTTTTGGCGTGGGGTGACGCCGAACGGGGTCACGTTTCCGCGCGGTGCGGTCAAGGTGATGTTCATGCCCGGCAGCAGGCCCATCTGATCGGCCAGGCGTTCGCCGATAAGGACGCTGGACTCATTCGCTTGGAAACGCCGCATCGCGCCCTCGCTCAGCGAGTCTGCGACCAACTTCATGTTCATGACGTCTTCGCTGCGAATGCCGCGCACGAGAACGCCAGGCGAGGCCCCCGCCGCCGTTGCGAGTGCCTGACCTTCGACGAGTGGGGTCACGCGGACGACGCCAGGTATGTGGCGCAGGCGGTTCGCGAGGCCGTCCCAGCCCTGCACGGTGGGGCCTAGGCCTTGGACCACAAAGTGGCCATTGAACCCGAGAATCTTACCCATCAACTCTTCGCGGAAGCCGTTCATCACCGCCATGACGATGATGAGCGTCGCCACGCCAAGCGCGATGCCCGCCAGCGAGAAGCTGGCGATGACGGAGATCCAACCTTCCTTGCGGCGCGCGCGCAGATAGCGGCCGGCGAGCATGAATTCGAAGGCAGAGAACGGCGACGTTCCGCTTCGACGCTGCCGTGGTGGGGCTGTGCGCACTTGCTGTTGCTGCGAAACGTCGACGACGCGGTTCATCAAGTCCTTCGGGTGAACAAATTCAACGCAGCCT
>JANNEL010000526.1:0-2606 GCA_031378595.1 Alphaproteobacteria bacterium | reverse complement strand
CAACAATATGCTCCGCACCGCGCTCATGCGCTGCTACCCTTTCACTCGTGTTCGACCTTGGTCCCCGCGCGCATCGCCTCGCGCAATTTCTCGGCCCGATACGAACTGGACACCCCTTGAGACGCACCAACCAGTGAACCTGCAAGCGTCCGACCAATTCCTTATACGGTACATGATGTTGGCAGCATAAGGTTACGATCCCGTAAGAGAACTAAATGTGCGGGCGGTGTTGCTCTCCTGCCGAGAATGTCAGCTCTGGCACCACCTAGAAGTTGGCACTATCAGATCATATAAACATATGTTTATATGCGATCTGAGAGGGCCAGATGGCAGATTTGGACGGAATTTTGGGATGTCTGAAAGCGACCGCGGAAGCCACGCGGTTGCGTTTACTCGCCCTTTTCACCAAGGGCGAGTTAACTGTGACGGAAGTCACTCAAATCCTACGTCAGAGCCAACCTCGCGTTAGCCGTCATCTGAAATTGATGTCGGAGGCGGGGCTCATCGAACGCATCAAGGAAGGCAGCTGGGTCTTCTATCGCCTGGCAGAAGAAGGGCCGGCCCGCGCAATCGCCCAGAAGCTGAGCGAGCTGCTGCCGTGGGACGACGCGAGCCTAAAGCGCGATCTTGAGCGGCTCGATGACGTGCGCAAACAGCGGCAGGAAAATGCGCAGGCTTACTTCGCCTCCAACGCAGCCGAATGGGACCGATTGCGCGCGTTGCACATTCCCGAAGAACTCGTCGAAGGCGCGCTGCTCGATCTGATCGGGTCGGGGCAAGTCCCCGCCTATTTGGATTTGGGGACAGGAACGGGCCGCATTCTCGAACTCGTGTCGTCGCGTGCGGCGCGCGCCGTCGGCGTCGATATGAATGCCGAGATGTTGGCGCTGGCGCGAGCGCGGATCGAAAAGGCCGCGCTCAATCATGTGCAGGTGCGCCGCGGTGATTTGTTTCAGCTGCCGTATGGCGAGCGCAGTTTCGATCTGATCACGCTGCATCAAGTGCTGCATTATTTGGAGGATCCGTCGGCTGCGGTCGCGGAGGCGGCGCGTGTGCTGAAGCCCGGCGGCAAGGTTGTGATCGTCGACTTCGCGCCGCATGCGCTTGAGTTCCTGCGCGAGGATCATCAACACCGGCGCCTCGGGTTCGCCGACAAGGAAGTGGCGCAGTGGTGTAAGGCGGCGGGTCTGTCGTTGTCGGCGACGCGCGCGTTTCCGCCGCGTGGGGCATCGGGTTTGACTGTCGTGGTTTGGCTGGCCGTGGCGCCGGCAATTCCGCGACGTAAAACGGCGGAGGCGGCCTGATGTCGCTCAGCGTATCATTCGAATTCTTTCCGCCGCGTTCGGAAGAGATGGAGGCGCAGTTGTGGCGTTCCATCGCGCGGTTGGCGCCGCTCAATCCCGCGTTCGTGTCGGTGACCTATGGTGCCGGCGGGTCGACGCGCGAACGTACGCACGCCACGATCAAGCGTCTTCTAACCGAGACGCAGTTGAAGCCTGCCGCGCATTTGACGTGCGTTGGCTCATCGCGCGAGGCGATCGACGAGATCGTGCGCGACTATCTGCGCTCAGGCGTGCGCCATATCGTGGCGCTGCGCGGCGACATGCCGGAGCCTGGACCTTTTGCGCAGGTGTCGGACGGGTACGAGTCCACGCCCGATCTCATTCGCGGGATCCGCAAGATCTGGCCGTTCGAGATCAGCGTGTCGGCCTATCCCGAACGTCATCCGGACTCGCCGTCGGTCGAGCACGACTATGCGCTGCTCAAGGCGAAGATCGATGCAGGCGCCACGCGCGCGATCACGCAGTTCGTTTACGACACGGACGTGGTGCTGCGCTTTGCCGACCGTGCCTATCGCGAAGGTGTTCGGGTTCCGATCGTGCCGGGGATCATGCCGGCCACGAACTTCAAGGGCGTTGTGCGGATGGCGAAGCGTTGCGGCGCTTCGATACCTGACTCGCTTGCGCGCAAGTTCGAGGGGTTGGATGACGATCTTGAGACGCGCAAGCTGATTGCGGCAACGGTCGCGGCCGAGCAGGTCGAGAAACTGCGCCGGCACGGCTTCGACTCGTTCCACTTCTACACATTGAACCAGGCGGATCTGACGTTTGCGATCTGCCAACTTTTGGGCGTGCGTCCGCAGGCCCCGGCGACAGCAGCATGAACACGACGGATCGTAAGGCACGCTTTCAGGCGCTCATCGACGCTGCGCGCGAGCGGATATTGCTGCTCGACGGCGCGAAGGGCGCGATGATCCAGACATACGGCCTGACGGAAGCTGACTATCGCGGGTCGCGGTTTTCCAATTCCACGCACGATCTGAAGGGCAACCACGATCTGCTGGCGATCACCAAGCCTTCGATCCTGCACGACATCCACGACGCGTTTCTGGATGCGGGCTCCGACATCATTCAGACGAACACGTTCAACGCGCAGAAGATCAGCCAGGCGGATTATGGCTGCGAGCATCTGAGTGCGGAGATCAACATCGCGGCTGCGCGTGCGGCGCGCGCGAGTGCGGACAAGTTCTCGACCGCCGACAGGCCGCGTTGGGTGGTGGGGTCGGTTGGGCCCACGAACAAGACGGCGTCGCTGTCGCCGGACGT
>JANNEL010000514.1:0-1768 GCA_031378595.1 Alphaproteobacteria bacterium | reverse complement strand
GATGGCATTGCGGCGACGGCTGGGCCGGGCTTGATTGGCGGCGTCGCTGTTGGACTGACCACCGCCAAGGCGCTGGCGCTTGCTACCGGCAAGCCGCTCATCGCGCTCAATCATCTGGAGGCGCATGCGTTGACGCCGCGGTTGACGGCGGGCGTCGCGTTTCCGTTTCTGCTGCTGCTCGTTTCGGGCGGGCATTGTCAATTGCTGGTGTGCGAGGGCGTTGGGCAGTTCACGCGGCTCGGCACCACGATCGACGATGCGGCGGGCGAGGCATTCGATAAGACGGCGAAGCTGTTAGGCCTTGGGTTTCCGGGCGGGCCTGCGATCGAAGAAGCAGCGCGCGGCGGGAACGCCAAGCGCTATCGCTTCCCACGGCCGCTTTTGGACGAAGACGGGTTCGACTTTTCGTTTTCGGGATTGAAATCGGCGGTGCGTCGCGTCGTTGACGACGGCGATATGCAGAACGCAGCCGTGCGCGACGTCGCGGCGAGCTTTCAAGCGGCCGCGGTCGAGGTGCTGGTCGGACGGACTCGCAAGGCGATGCGCGCCATGCATGCGCGCGGGATCCGCCGACTGGTCGTTGCCGGCGGGGTTGCAGCGAACAAGAGCTTGAGCGCGGGTCTCGCCGATGCAGCGCGCGGCGAAGAATTCGAGCTCACGGTGCCGCCGGTCGCCTTGTGTACCGATAACGGTGCGATGGTGGCGTGGGCGGGGCTTGAACGGCTGGCGCTCGGGCTGGTCAGCGGGCTCGACTTCGGCGCGCGTGCGCGGTGGCCGCTGGACCCGGCGCGCGCTGGGATCGCGGGCGCAAAGAGTTAGAGCAGGCGTTTGATTTGTTGGCGTTTCAAATTGGCGGCGGCGGTGCAGAGTTCTACCGGAATCTCGCGCGTGCCGCGGCGGGTTTGCAGGAGGCCCGTCGACTGTCCGCCGGTTTGGGTGAGGCCGGTATCGAGGTTGCGGCCGATCTGAATCACGCACGCCGTGTTGTCGTCGCCCACTTGAGCGATCGTCGTGCTGTTGTTGCGGCCGAACTGGCGAACGGTTGCGCTGTTGGCGGTGCCGGATTGCGTGATCGTTGCGGTGAGGTTCTGGCCGGACTGCGCGATGGCGGCTAGGTTGGCGCTGCCTTTCTGATCGGTCGTGGCTTTGTTGTTCGAGACGGACTGACCGGCGCGCAGGTTTATCCGGCCTTGGCCGGCCCAGCCGAGAACCATGTCGGCGGTGTTCGGACGGTGCTGTTCGATCTTCGCTTGGTTTTGAACGTTGCGCAGTTGGGCAATGAGCGCGCCGTTGCCGGCGAAGGCTTCGCTTGCCGAAGCGCTCGCCATGAACGCTAAGAAGATGGCGGTAGATGACGTGAGGCGCGACATCGGGTGATCCTTTCGATCGTCGCGTGCAGGCTAGACCTCTGCTTCTGAATGACGCCCGGCGGGGACGTTCATGGGCACTTCACCCGTCGCCCCAAAAAGGGAAACGGGCGGCTAGGTCTTTCGACCTGCCGCCCGTTTCGGGGCGAACTGGATCACGCGAGGATTAGAGCCAGTTCAGAGTGTTCACCAGGAACGCCAGGCCGTACGCGCCGAGAACGAAGCCGGCCACTGTCGTCGAGATCTGGGCTACGAGGTTGTTGTTCGTCATGGAAGTCTCTCCTTTGAAATCTTGGGGCGGGGTGTCTCCCGCGGTGATCTCTATGTAGAGGACCCCTGATCAGAAATCAATGAATGAAATCGTTTTTGTTCACTCATCACGAAAGGTGCGACAGGCTGCC
>JANNEL010000213.1:0-4077 GCA_031378595.1 Alphaproteobacteria bacterium | reverse complement strand
CACGCTGGCTCGCGCGAGGGTGGCGAAACACACTTCCGTGTGGCGATTGTGTCAGTGGCCTTCGAAGGCCTGAGCCGCGTCGAGCGTCACCGCAATGTGCACGACGTGCTCGTCGCGGAACTCAAAGGGCGCGTCCATGCGCTCGCACTGACGCTGCTGACACCTGACGAGTCGTCACGCCGGATGTGACTCCGCCTCGGCAGTTTGCGCAGGCGTAACGCGTATCGCAGTGATTTGGTTCTTCTGCCGCCGCAAGACCTCGAACTTGAAGCCGTGGAAGCTGAACACCTGCGCGACATCCGGGATCGTCTGTGCCTCATGAATGACGAGGCCCGCGATCGTCGTCGCTTCCTCATCCGGTAAGGTCCAATTCATCACGCGATTGAGCTCGCGGATCGTCACCCAGCCGTCGACATTGACGCTACCGTCCTGCTGCGGACGAACGCCGGACACCGGCACGTCGTGCTCGTCGCGAATCTCGCCGACGATCTCCTCCAGAATATCTTCAAGCGTGATCAAGCCCTGCAGCGCGCCGTACTCGTCGACCACCAGCGCGAAATGCACGCGCCGCTGCAAAAACGCGCGCAGCTGATCCGTCAGCATCGTCGTGTCGGGAATGAACCACGGCTTGGCGACGATCGACATCACGTTGATCGCCTTCACATTGCCTTGGCTGCGCGACATCGCGCGCAGCAGGTCTTTCGCGTGCAAAACGCCGACGATGTTGTCGGAGTCGCCCTTGTAAACCGGCAGGCGCGTGTGCGGTTGCGACAGTACGCGGTCAAGCACCTCTTCTGGCGCCAGATCGCCGTCCAGCATTGTCATGCTCTTGCGGTGGATCATAACATCGGCCACCTGCAAGTCCTTCAGGTCCAGAATGCCGCCCAGCATGTTCCGGTCGGTCGTCTGCACCGCGCCTTGAATGTGGTGCAAGTCGATCGCGCCGCGAAGCTCCTCTGTGGCTGCTTCCGCAGCTTCTTCCTTGTCTTCGACCAAACCTTGCGACTTCACGCCCATGGCTCTGAGGATCAACGCCACGATCCCGGCGACCGCGTTGACGACGGGCGAGAACGCGCCGACCGCGAAACGAACCGATCGCGCCAAGCGCAGCGCCGTGCTGTCCGGATTGGCGATCGCGTAGGTCTTGGGCAGCACCTCGCAGAAGATCAACACCAGAACGGTCGTAATGATCGTCGCTGCCGCGATACCGGCATTGCCGAACAACGTCAGCAACACGCTGGTAACGAGCGCGGAGGACGCGATATTCACGAACGTATTGCCGAGCAGCATGGAACCCACCATCTGCTCGCGGTGCGCCATCAGCCAGTTGACGTGCTTCGCGCCCGGTTCGTTGTCCTTCTCGAGTTGGTGCATGCGCGCGCGCGATGCGGCGGTCATCGCAGTCTCGGAGCCGGCAAAGAACGCCGAAAACAACATCAACACGAATGTGATGCCGACCGAAAACAGCAAATCCCATCCGGAAAGCTCGTGGGCCGGAATTAGACTCTCTTCCATAGCGTGCAGCTTCTCTCTTCTAGGGGGCTAGTGACGGTTCAGGGCGTGGGTCAGCAAGGACTTCACGGCCGCGGGGTCGACATCGATCGCGACGAACGCTTGTCCGATCCCGCGCGCCAGTACGAAGACGAGTGTACCGCCCGACGCTTTCTTGTCTTGTTTCATGATCTCGACGAGATCGTCTTCCGACGCGCCGAGTTCCGGCAGATCGGCAACCGATGCCGGCAGGCCCGCACTCGCAAGCCACGCGCGCACGCGTGCCGCTTGCCCGGGCGGACAAAGCTTCAAACGCTCCGAAAGCTCGAACGCCAACACACAGCCGACCGCCACGGCCTCGCCGTGCAACACTTTGCCCGAATATCCGGCGCAGGCTTCGATCGCATGCGCGAACGTGTGCCCGAGGTTGAGCAGCGCCCGCTGACCGGCTTCGCGTTCGTCGGCTTCGACGACGCGCGCCTTCATCCGGCACGAGGTCACGATCGCCTTCGTCCGCTCCGGCCCCGCTTTGGCTAGGATCGCGGTCGCGTTCGAACCGACCCATTCGGCAAACGCGGCATCGCCGATGAGGCCGTACTTCAGAATCTCGGCAAATCCCGCGCGCATCTCGCGCGCAGGCAGCGTGTCGAGTACGGCGGTGTCGGAAAGTACCAAGCAAGGTTGGTGGAACAGGCCAACAAGGTTCTTGCCCTGCGGCATGTCGATTGCTGTCTTGCCGCCGACGGAAGAGTCCACCTGCGCCAGAAGCGTCGTGGGGACCTGCACATAGTCGAGCCCGCGCTTTGTGATGCCGGCCGCAAACCCCGCAAGATCGCCGATCACGCCGCCGCCAAGCGCGATCACGAGATCGCCGCGTTCGACCTTCGCATCGAGCATCTGACTGACAAGCTGTTCAAGCACGCCGAAACTCTTGCTGGCCTCGCCCGGCGGCAGCACCGCCGCCGTGTGCGAAAGCCCCGCAGCATCCAGCGACCGCGTGAGCGCGCTCAAGTGCAATCCCGCGGTGTGATCGTCGGCCACGATGAACGTGCGCTTGGCCCGCTTCAGTCCCGCCATCTCCTTGCCCGCATTGGCAAGCACGCCCGCGCCGACCACGATGTCATAGGCGCGACCGCCAAGGTCGACGCGCAATCGCTCGTGGCTCATGACGCCGACCTGACGCCGATGTCGGCGAGGTGAGACAAAATCCGCTGCACGATCGCATCGTGCGGCCCGCCGTTGGAATCGACCGTCAGGTCGGCCTCGGCATAGACAGGATAGCGTTCGGCCATCAGCCGCTCCATCGTCGCGCGGGGGTCGTCGTTCTTCAATAGCGGCCGCGTCGGGCGCTTCAGCACGCGTTCCATGAGCAAACCGATATCGGCGCGCAGCCACACCGAAAAGCCCATCCGCTTAATCAACGCTCGCGTCGTCGGATCCATGAAGGCGCCCCCACCGGTCGCCAGCACATGCCGAGGTCCCGCGAGCAGGCGCGCAATCACTTTGCGCTCGCCTTCGCGAAACGCTGGTTCGCCATAGCGCTCGAAGAAATCAGTTATGGAACAGCCCGCAGCGGTTTCAATTTCCTGATCCGCATCGTGGAACGGCAGCTTGAGCGCATTGCCTAGGCGGCGGCCAACTGTGCTTTTGCCAGCACCCATGAGCCCAACCAGCACAATCGGGCGCTCGTTAAGGGGTGGCCCCGCTTCCGGACTATCCGTGTGTTCCTGCACCTGCATATATTGTTCTAACCTGGCGGAATCAGCATGTACATGAACTGCCTGTTCGCTGCCAGAGAGCGGGAAGAATAGGGGAACGGCGTGCGGCGCAGACGCTATTACCGGGACTATGACCGCCCCGGCGGCCTGCAACAGCTTGGCCGTTTGGTCGGTGCCGCTCTAGTATTGCTGCTGTTGGGTGCGGGGGCGCTCGCGTATTACGGCTCGACCGTGACCCCGCAGGTGCGCAAGGTCGAGAAGGTTCTGCCTGATGATCGGTTCCCGCGTTAATGCCTTTCTCGCCGTACTCGTTGCTTCGACATCGCTTGCGGTCGCCGCCGAACCCGAAGCGCAGGGTCCGGCAAAGACGGCGCCGCGGACATTGACGCCGCAATCCGAACCGCCCGCCGATCCCGCAACTGCCACGGTCCAAACCGGGCCGATCGAACAAACTGTTCCCGACAAACCCGGCGCACCGGCCGGGCCGCGCGTCACCGTCACCGATCTTGCTGCGATCGATCCGGCAGGCGCGGGCTTGTTGAGCGCGGGCTCGGGCGGCTTTGGGTCCAGTCTCTGGTCGGGAAGCGCGCGACCGGCGATCGTGTCGCGCATCGCCCAGCTTCCGTCCGCGCCGAATTCGCCGGCGATGCAGAATTTGTTGAAGCGCGTATTGCTAACGCAAGCGAACCCGCCCGCGGGCGAAGCACCGCCCGATGAACCGTCGTTCCTCGCGCAGCGTCTGCAAAAGCTCGTCGCGAACGGGCTGGTCGACGAGGCGGCGATGCTTGGCGCGCAAAGCGCACGCACCGACAATTTTGCGCGCCAAGCTTGGGCCGAAGCACTGCTGCTTCAAGGCCGGGATGGTGAC
>JANNEL010000484.1:0-3410 GCA_031378595.1 Alphaproteobacteria bacterium | reverse complement strand
ATCGGCGGCCGGCATGACACCGGCAAAGCAACCGAGACCGACGTCGATCAGGTGCAGGCTTCGCTCGAAGCCGCGCGCGCCGTGTGTATCGCCCATTATGCCGCGCTCCAAAACAGCTGGCGCTCGTACGAGCAGGTCGTGGGCGAGGCGCCGATCATCGTGTCCCCTGCCGGCGAAGCGGCGGCTGTGAGCCCCTGTATCGATGCCCGCGGCCAGCGCCGCCGGTCGCTGCTCGCCATGCCCGAAAAGCTTCCCCACGTTCCGGCGGCGCTTGCCGACGTCGAGGAGGCGGCGCAAGGGAACTTGCCGCAACTCGACGAGGCCAGAGCCGACGAAGACGCGTCGCGCGGCGATGTGTCGGCCGCTTACGCCGAATTGCTTCCCCATGCGGGCTTGACCGCATCGATCGGTACGAGCGGCGAAGAGGTCGATCCCACCTCGCAAAGCCGCGACGCGTCGGTCAGCGCCACACTTCGCATTCCGCTTTTCAACACCGGCGCAGAGTGGTCCGAAATCCGGGCCGCGCGCGAACGCGCCAACCAAGCCCGCTTGCGGATCTCGAGCGCACAGCGGCGTGCGATGCGCGATGCCTACACGGCTTGGTACGATCTCGTGGCGGTCAGGGCCGTGCGCGCGGTGAGTAAGGTGCAAGCGCAAACCGTGCTGCGCGCGTTTCAGGGCCTCAGAAAAGAAATGAGCGACCCGAAGCTTCACCGCTCGGTGACCGACCTGCTCGGTTTGCGGCAAGTTTATCTGGCGACGCAAATCGCGCTGATGGACAGCAACAAAGAGGAAGCGATTTCCATTTTCGAACTGCTTGCCGCGATCGGAAAGCTGAACGCGCGGGAACTGAATCTGCAGGTTGAGATTTACGACGCGGAGCGCGGTCTTAAGGTCCCTCATCCGGCCTTCGCCAAGTAGCTACGGCGGGGCAGCCGGTACGCCGCTCGCCGAGGCTGAGCGGCTGCCCGCCGCCGGCCGATGGTGAACGCGGGGCTAACGCGTTCGTTCGAATGCTAGGGCGCGCTTGCACCTGAACGAAGCTGCCTTGGCGCTACTCTCGGCGTGCTGCTGCTCAGCCGGGAGGGGCGAACTTTATGCGTACGACGTGGAATTGGGCTGTCATTGGGTTCATGGCCGCACTGGCGCTCGTGCCGATGACGAGCGACGCGCCGCGTTCGCCGGCGCCGAAGATATTCCTCGCGGGCAATTCCGCCGACCCTTACGACGATTGGCATCCGCCCCGCGGCGGTGAGATGGATTGCAGCGACTTCCATCCGCAAGACGAAGCGCAGGCGACCTTCGAAGCGACCTCCACCGGCGAGCGGCCGCAGGATAGCGACGGCATCACCTGCGAACGTCTGCGTTAGCGCAACAACCCTGTGACTGCGGGCGATCTGAGGCTGTTAAGGAATGTCACGCGGAGGCGCGGAGAACGCGGAGAATGACGGATTGCCTGCGTAAATCTCCGCGGCTCCGCGCCTCCGCGTGATTTCTTCACAACCTCATCTCGCCCGCTCCACCCCGAGCGCATTCACGCGCGCTGCTTGCTTCGCGCCCAACACTGCGGTCGTGTGATATCTTGAGATCGTCCACTCGGGAGACTCAAACCATGACCGCTTACGAACTCGCGTCGCTTCATGCGCAAGTCGGCGAGACGATCAATGCGCTGCTTGCAAATTGGCTGGCGATGTTGTCGCTCTATCTCGGCGCCGGGTACCTTGTTGCGCACCGCATGTCGCTTTCGTCGGCGCTCGCGGTGAACGTGATCGCCATTTCCGTGTTGGCCGGGTACGCCAACGAGGTCAGCCGCTTCACGCGAACGTTTGTCGGTGTCTCCGCCGAGATCCAGAAAGTCGCCGCGAGCCACGGCGGACTGGAGTGGCATCAGGCCGTGCACCTGCCCGCCTTCGCCATCGCGTGGTTTCCAACGTTCAGCTTCATCATGATGATGATCGTCATCGCCGCCGCGGTCTATTTCTTCTTCTCGAGCCGTCGGCAAAACCTGAACGTGGCGGCGCAGGCCGGCGCGGTTACGGCGTCTTAGGCGACGACAGTCGCGCGGCGAGCGAGCCCGGGAAATGTCGCTGCGCGCCTCAGGCGTGCGCCAGCATTTCGCGGAGCGATTTGTCGAACGCCTTCAGGTCGCGTGGGATGCCGTTCGGGGTTAGGAAGTAGCCGTTGTAGAAGAGGCCCGGTGTACGGGTGACGCCGAGCAGCCGGCCCGCCATCAGGTCTTGTTTCACCGCGGTCCATTTTGCTTTGTCGGCGTAGGCCGCTTGCAGCGTTTTCGCGGAGCCGCCTTCGGCCTTGGCGAACGCGGCGAGCTTTGCCGGTGTCAAACCGGAAAACTGGCCGCCCGCGGCGTAAACTGCGCCCAAAACATTGAACGTGAAGCCCCAGAAATGGTCGCCTTGAAACGCCAGGCCCGCGACGTGCAGCGCGGGATCGGGCGCGTGCGTGGGGAAGTGGCGCCACTCGACGCTCGCCGTGCCTTTCAGATCCGTCACGATGGTGCGCAAACCGAAGGCCAGCATCGCGGTGAACGGACAGGTGTAGCTGCCCCACATGACGAGGCGCTTGGGCGCCTTCGCATCGCCGAGCAGCGGCGGCTTGGTCGCGGCCGGCGCCGCATCGGCCGCGCGTGCGACGGGGGCGAGCAGTGCGCCGGCGAATCCGGCCGCACCGAGCACGATCATTCTGCGACGCGTGTCGATCATCGTTGCGTTCCTTATCTAGCGCCCGGGGCAGCCCATCGAGCCGCCCGAGACCGGCGTGTAGCCGGACGGCGCCTCGGCGCGCGCGCTTTCGATCGGCTGGTCGCTGAGATAGACGCCGGGTAGGCCTGCGATACCCGTCGAGAGATTGGCCGTCATCGCCTGCGCTTGGGCTTGCGCTTCCGGTGCGACGAGCGGTGCCGCTTCCTGCAACGTCTTTGGGCTGGCCACCATCGTGATGACGGTCGCGAGTGCTGCCGTGCTTGCTCGATCGGAGGACGCCGTCGATGCGGCGGTGAGCAGCTTCGCCGCAGCCTCGGGCTTCGTCACGGCGACGTCCACGATCTTCTGTTTGGCGGGCGCTGGTGTGCCGACAGCGGGTGTTGCTGCGGCGGGTGCTGCAGCGGCGGGCGCGGCGGCGCCGTCGACGGCCGCTTTGAGTGCGGTGAAATTCGCGCTCGCCTGCGTCGTCTTCCAATCGCCCCAGAAGCGGTCGCTCATCGTCTCGAACGCATTCACTGCCGGCACGGCAGCGGACGCGGGCTTCACCGTGCCCGCCGGCGCGGTGGTGAGCGTGCAGGTGTCGCACGCGGGTGTTTGCGCGGGCGTCGCCGGTGCAGCAGGCGCGGCCTCGGCGGTGAAGCTCAGCGCGAGCGCGCCAATCGCGAGCACGGCTCTCATGCGACCTCCAGA
>JANNEL010000473.1:0-7356 GCA_031378595.1 Alphaproteobacteria bacterium | reverse complement strand
GACGACGGCGGTCTTGATCGCCGTGTTCGCGCCGATCGTCTTTCTTGAAGGCACGCTCGGGCGGTTGGTCTCGGTGCTCGGCATTGCCCTTGGCGCGGCAGTCGCGATTTCGGCGCTGATCGCGCTGACGCTGACGCCGATGATGTGTTCGCAACTGCTGTTGCCGGTCGGGCGAGAAGGTGCGCTCTCGGTCGCGATCCACCGCGTGACGGAGGCGCTTGGCGACCGTTACCGGCGGGCGTTGCAGGCAAGTCTTACGCGGCCGTGGATAGTGTTCCTCGCGTTCGCCAGCGTGATTGCGGCTGCCGTGTTTCTGTTCCGCGCGGTGCCTGGCGAAGTGGCGCCGACCGAGGATCGCGGTATGTTCGACATCAACGTGTCGATGGCCGAGGGCACGGGTTACGACGCGTCGTACAAGCAGATGCTCGATATCGAAAAAGCGCTGATGCCGCTTGTGAAAGACGGCACCGCCGTGCGGCTGATCATCCGCGTCCCGGGTGGGTTCAATGCAACGTCGGACTTCAACGGCGGGCGCGGCATCGTAGTACTCGGACCATGGGGCACGCGGCCGCCGCAAGCGGCAGTCATCGAACAGGTGACCAAGTCGCTGCGCCGCTTCGCAAATGTGCGCGCCAACGTGGTCCCCCGGTCGAGCTTTGGACGCGGCGGTGGCGGCGGCAACAACCCGGTGCAGTTCGTCCTGGGCGGATCGAGCTTCGCGGAACTCGTCACCTGGCGCGACAAGATTCTAGCGCGAGCCGAGAAGTTTCCGGGCCTCGTGAACGTCGATTCCGACTACAAAGAGACCAAACCGCAGTTGAACGTGCGGATCGACCCGACCCGTGCCGCCGATCTCGGTGTCTCGGTCTCGACGGTCGGTCGCACGCTAGAGACGATGCTGGGGCAGCGGAAGGTCGGTACGTTCATCGACCGCGGCGAGGAATACGACATCATCGTGCAGGGGCTTGAGGAGAACCGGCGCGCGCCGACGGACCTCACGAAAATCCTGGTGCGATCTGAGCGTACGGGAACACTTATCCCGCTGTCGAACCTTGTCACTTCGAACGAGAGCGCGGCGGCGACGAATTTGAACCGCTTCAACCGCCTGCGGTCCATCACAATTTCGGCGGGATTGGCGCCCGGCACGACGCTGGGTCAAGCGCTCGATTTCTTGGAGCAGGCGGCGCGCGACGAGTTGCCGACGACCGCGCAAATCGACTACCGCGGGCAATCGCTGGAGTACAAGGAGTCCAGCTCCACGCTTGCGTTCACGTTTGGGCTTGCCATGCTGATCGTGTTCTTGGTGTTGGCGGCGCAGTTCGAAAGCTTCATCCATCCGCTGATCATTATCTTGACCGTGCCGCTTGCCGTCGCGGGCGCGTTGTTCGGTTTGTGGGCGGTGGGCGCCACGCTCAACATCTATTCGCAGATCGGGATCGTGATGCTGGTCGGGCTTGCGGCGAAGAACGGCATTCTGATCGTCGAGTTCGCGAACCAATTGCGCGATGAAGGGCTCTCGGTCCGCGATGCGCTGGTGGAAGCTGCGATCACGCGCTTCCGGCCTATTCTGATGACTTCGCTTGCGACTGCGATCGGCGCACTGCCGCTGATCCTCTTCGAGGGCGCGGGCGCGCAGAGCCGCCTTGCGATCGGCATCGTGGTGTTTTCGGGCGTGATCTTCTCGACGGCGTTGACGCTCTTCGTGGTGCCGGCGTTCTACAACCAACTCGCCCGCTTCACCCGATCGCCTGGTGCCATCGCCGCCGACATCGCGGCGTGGGAGAAGGCGAACCCTGGCGTCTCGGCCGGAGAGGGCCACGGGCACAAGGCGCCTGCCGCCAGGGCGTGAGGCTGCTCAGCGGTCCGCCGTCAGCGGTGCCACGAGTACGAACTCAGTTCCGGGTTTGCGGTCGTGGGCGGTAAGGGCGGCGCCCAGCTGTGCTGTGAAGGCGCGCACCATGCGCATGCCGAGGCTCTTCGATTCACGCCGGTCGAATCCTTCGGGCAGGCCGACGCCGTCGTCGGCGACCGTCAACACGATGTGATCGGCGCCTTTTCGCGCCAGCGACACACGAACCCTGCCGTCTTCGCGGTCGGGGTAGGCATATTTGACCGCGTTCGTCACGAGTTCGGTCGCGAGCAACACGAACGGGATCGCGCGATCTGTCGCGATGCGCACGCCTTCGACGGCCGTGACTTCGACGGTGCAGCGGGCTGAGGACAGATTGAGATCCTGGCAGACGTCGCGCAGGTAGCCGCCGAGTTCGAGTTGTTCGATATCGTCGTTCTGGTACAGGCGTTCATGCGCGCGGGCGATCGCCGAAACGCGGTTGGCGGCTTCCTGCAAGTGCTGCTGCAATTCGGTCCCCGTTTCCTTGCCGATTTGCAGCGAGAGCATGGACGTCACCAACGTCAAGCTGTTCTTGACCCGGTGATTGATCTCTTTCAGCAAGATATCTTGGCGTGCGATGGCCGCTTTGAGGCGCCGTTCGCGCCGATCGCGTTCGATGGCCATGCCGAGAATGTTGGCCGCACCCTGCAAGAACGCGATGTCATTCTCCGAGAAGTCGCCCTCCGAGCGCGCATCGACTTCCAGAACGCCGAACGGAGCGCCGTCCCCTTGCAAGATCACGTTCATGGCGCGGCGGATGCCGTGTCTGGTTAGCAAGCTCGGCGTTCGAAAGCGCTCCTCATTCTCCAGATGGTTGGAGATCACGGGCTTGCCCGTGCGCAACGCAAAACCGGCAGGCGAGTCCAGATCGGCACCGACGCGTGCCGCGCCGACGATGCCTGCATCCCAGCCGAGCCCGGCGCGCACCAAAAACTGCTTTTGATCGGAGAGATACTCGAGGATCTTGCAGAACTCGGCTTCGAGGCCCTCGGCCACAAGGCGCACCGTTTCATTGAGCAACGCATCTAATGTCGCGCCCTGCAAGGCGACGACCCCAAGTTCAGCAAGGATCTCCTGCTGCCGGATACGCAGGCGGAGTGCTCGCACGGTCAAATCTGATTCCACGGGGCCTTGCGCTGCCTCGACCACCGGCGTTCCTTTGTTGGGCGGAAGACTCATACCGAGTTGTCCATTGTGATTGAGAGGAGCCACCCTACCGTCACCGAACTGCAACCTTTTAGTTGGGAGTTCTGCCAAAGGAGTCGCAACCTATGTTAGCACGCATTGGGAACCCTGGCGCGAGCGGTGACCAGTTAATCGTGTGGCGCCGGTTCCGCGCCCTGGCCGAAACGACAGCACAAATGCGGCGTTTTTGGTTCCCGGCGAACGCGATCGAAATTCGCGTCACGAATTGTCTTCGCTGACTGGGACGCCGATGCCAGCTCGTGCCGATCCGCGGGAGCGTGAACGCTAACGAACCCGCGCCGAACGGACCCTGCGCTGGTGCATGGAACCTAGAGTTCCGCCGCGCGTTTCTACTTACCAAGCGCCACGGTTGAAGCCTGTCGCCGAGCGAGGACCCAATGAAATACATTCTCATGTGGCTTATCGGCATACCGCTTCCGATCCTGCTTTTGATTTGGCTTTTTGTCCGCTGAGGAGGCGCACATGGCGACGTCCGGTTTCAGAACATTCATGGAAGGCGACGGCATCACTACCGGCGAAGTCCACTGGGGTGCGGTCGCGGCCGGGGTGATCGTCGCTCTTGCAGGCCAAATGATGCTGACCTTGTTGGGCGCGGGGCTCGGTGCGGCGTCGTTCGACCCCAGTCACGGTGACAGTTTAAGCGGCGAAACCGCTGCATGGGGCGCCTACGCGTTCTGGGCGGTTGCCGGCGTCGCCTCCGGCTTTGCCGGCGGGTGGACCGCGGGCTGGGTCGCCGGTTCGAAAGCGCGAACCGATGCGATCGAAGGCAGCTTCCAAGGCTTTCTCGCTTGGTCGGCGACCACGGTTTTGATCGGCGCGCTGGTCTTGGGGCTAGCGAGTGGTTCGGCGATCTCGGCGCGCCTCGGCGGCCCGCTTGCGGTAAGGACGGTTTCGACGGAAGTCCTCTCGCCTGCCGAGCAGGAACAAATGGCCGACGCAGCCGCGAGTGCTGCTTTGTGGAGCTTTGTCGCACTCGCTATCGGGGCGGCTGCCGCAATGGCGGGCGGATATCTGGGTGTCGAACACGCCAAGCGTACGATCGCGGCGGTGCCGGCCGCCCGGGCTAAGGATTCAATGCGTAGTGCGGTGTAAGTGTCGAAGGTCCAAGCGTACCCTTGCCGTTAGCCGTGGATCGTTTCGCCGCGTTTTAGCATGGCAACGAATTCCGCGATGCGTTTGGCACGGGTTTCCGGTTTCTTTGCGGTGGCGATGCGGTAGAGGATTGCGTAGCGGTTCGCGCCTTTGAGGGTTGAGAAGAACGCGGCGGCTTTTGGGGCTGCGTCCAGGGCCGCTTGCAAGTCGGGCGGAACCTGCGCGGTGCTGGCGGGTGCGTAGGCGGCGTCCCAGCGGCCGTCGGTTTTGGCGGCTTTGATTTCGGCTTCGCCTGCCGGGCGGATGCGGCCCGCGGCTTTTAGTTCTAAGGCGCGCGTGCGGTTACGCTCCGACCATTTGCTGTCGCGTTTGCGCGGCGTGAAACGTATGAGCCAGCTTGCGTCGTCGTACGCGTCGAGTTGCCCGTCGATCCATCCGTGGCACAGGGCGGCGTCGATCGCTTCGGCCTTTGAAAGGCTCGGGGCGGAAGAGCCTTTCTTGGCGAGCTTCAGCCATAGGCCCTTCGAGGTTCGCGGTTGCACCGCCAGCCAGCTTTCGAAGTCCTTCGCCGTTTTGAAACCAATGATCGGGAGGGCGGTTCGGGTTTTCAAGAATATTGGATTTCGAAGTTGAGCCGGGGTGAAGCTGGATAGCTTTGGCGCATGCCGGTCCGCGCGACAAGCTGTCCGCGGCAATTTTTACATTGACTTGAGTATAGTTTTGACTTATGTTACCGTTCTTTCCCTGGTCGCCGATTGACGGCCGGCGGCTGCGACTTGAAAATCGAATCGAACGATGAGGCTCGTGCCGGCGGTGTGCCGTGCGCGCGTTGCCGCGTGCTCTTCCGGCAAGTGGCACAAGTGGCACAGCCAAATGGCACAGCGACCCCTGTCTCATATGTCTCGCATCAAATGGCGGACGTCTGCGGCGGAACGGGTGTTGCGACCGACGACTAAGGTGTGTGGTGTGCCACTTCGCTTCTAGGTGCCCGTCATCGGGAGTTCGGCCGGCGGGGGGCGATGGATGAATGTCAGCTTGTCGGGGCCGACGACGCCGCCGGAGACGATCATGGCCATCGCTTGGTCGGCGGTCATATCCAAGGCGATCACTTTTTCGGTGGGCACGATTTCCAGGTAGCCGGAGGTTGGGTTCGGGGCCGTTGGCACGAAGACGGCGGTGAGTTCGCGGCCGGTGCTCGTCTCGGTAAACGTGCGCATGGCGAAGCCGATCGCGCGCATGTCGGCGTTGGGGAAGTCGATCAGGACCACGCGCTGGACACTCCCGGACTTCGGTTGGAGAGCCGCCACCACCTTCTTCGTCGAGGAGTAGATCATGTGCACGAACGGCAAGCGTTCGAGCAAGGCCTCAAAACTTTCCAGGAGCTGCTGGCCGATGACGCGGGTCGCGAGCGAGCCCACGAGGTAGATCACGAACAGCGCAAACGCCGTTCCGACGACGTAGAGGAACAGCGGGCTGGTCAGCAGGTCGGCGACGGCGCTGGGGAGCAATGGCTCGACCTGGCCCGTGACCCAACTCGCCCAAGGGCTGCCGAAATACGACAGCGCGTCGAGGATCAGCTTCAGGACGAACCAGACGGCCGCCAGCGGCAGCAGGGTCAAAACGCCCGCGATTAGGTTTTGTTGGATGTTCAACGGCGGCTTCTCCGGCCAAATCGCCTTGGGCCCGAGAGTACCCGGTGAGTCGGGTGGAAAACAACAAACCCCGCGAACGCGCCAGGCAGGGGCTTTCGAAATTCCAAGCTGTGCCGAGGTGTCGCGGCCCTTTCGCGCAACGAAGCGGATCGTGTAGGTTCGCGGCCGGACAAGTGGTCTTTGGGTTTGTCATGACATTGCGTGAAGCAGTCTTGGCGGTTGTTGCAACCGCCGCGTTGGTGTTCGTCCAGTTCGCGCCTGCGTCGGCGCAGCCTGCGGACCTGTGGACGGTTTCGAACGTCACGGTCGATGCAACCGGCGCAAGCCCTTCGGCAGCAAAGGAAGCGGCGCTCTCCAAGGGGCGGCAGCGGGCGTGGACTGAGGTCTTCCGCCGGGTCACGCCATCGGCGCAGTGGCAGGCGCAACCGCCGATCGCCGACGCCGAGTTGGAGCCGATGGTCAAAAGCTTCGACATCGCCAACGAGAAGCATTCGAGCACGCGGTATCTGGCGAGCGTGACCTACGTGTTCAATCCGTCGGCTGTGCGCACGGCGTTGCGCAAAAGCGGGACACAGTTCAGCGAGTCGACGGCTAAACCTGTGCTGGTGGTGGCACTCAGCGGCTCGGCGTGGGCACCGGACTCCGCATGGGGCAAGGCTTGGTTGGCGCAGTCGCAGCGGGGCCGGTTGGTGCCGGTGACAGTGCCGCGTGGTGACGATCAGGACCGGGCGGCCTTGGCCACGGTTTCGACGGCTGCCGATTGGGCCATGGTGAAGCCGCTTGCCGACCGTTATGGCGCGAGTTCGGTGCTGGTGGCGACGGCCGGGAAAAGCGGCAACGGGCTCGGCGTCAACTTGGCCCACATCAAGCCTGACGGCCGGACAGCGAAGAACGGGACCTATGCGCCACAAGGTGCGGAGGACGAGTTCGCACTTGCGAACCGCGCGGCGGGTACGATTGCGGACAGTCTGCAGGAGGACTGGAAGCGCACCACATCGGTCGACTACGGCCAGCAGGCTTCGCTGAGCGTCGGCATTGCCTTCAATACCATAGCCGAATGGGTTGCTACGAAGCGCAGCCTCGAAAGCGTTAAGCTGATCCAGGTTTTGGCGGTCGAAGAGTTGAATATGCGCAACGCCCGCGTCCGTCTCGACTACGTCGGCAAAACGGACCAGTTGCAAACCGCGCTGTCGCAGACCAATTTGTATTTGATTTCCGATGCGCAAGGTAACTGGACGCTGAGCCGAAATGCCGGAGCAACAGCCGCAAATCCCGGCTCGGTGGTTCCTTAAGCCATCCCGCTATGGTCTGACGCCGGCGAACGGCGTCACGGCCATTCGATTGGTGTTGGTGCCCTTCATCGCGATTGCACTCCTGGATGCACGCTACGCGCATGCATTCTGGATGACTGCGATCGCGGGAGCGTCGGACGCGGTTGACGGCTACGTCGCACGTGCATTCGGGCACATGTCGCGGCTCGGAGCCTATCTCGATCCGGCAGCGGATAAACTTCTG
>JANNEL010000469.1:0-13296 GCA_031378595.1 Alphaproteobacteria bacterium | reverse complement strand
CTCGACGAACCCCTTCGCGGACGACAAGCTGCGAGAGGAATGCGGAATTTTCGGCATCTGGGGCAAGCCGGACGCGGCAGCGTTCGTTGTGCTCGGCCTCCACGCACTGCAACACCGAGGCCAAGAAGCGGCGGGCGTCGTCTCCACCGACGGCGAGCAGTTCTACCTCGAACGCCAGGAAGGTCTCGTCGGCGACAAGTTCGCAGTCGGCGGACCGGTGCCGAAGCTCAAGGGCCGCAACGCCATCGGCCACGTCCGCTATTCGACGACCGGCGGCACGCTCAACCGCAACATTCAACCGTTCTTCGCCGACGTCGCCAACGGCGGCATCGCGGTCGCCCACAACGGCAACCTCACGAATGCGGTGGCGCTTCGCAAGCAGCTCGTCGCCAAAGGCTCGATCTTCTATTCGACGTCGGACACCGAATGCATCGTCCACCTCGTCGCCACCTCGAAATACGAAAAAATCGTCGATCGCTTGGTCGATGCGCTGAAGCAAATTGAGGGCGCCTACTCGCTCGTCTGCCTCACCCGCAAGAAGCTGATCGGCGTGCGCGATCCGTTGGGCGTGCGCCCGCTCGTCATCGGTAAGCTCGAAGACGCGTACGTGCTCGCCTCTGAAACCTGCGCACTCGACATCATCGGCGCCGAGTACCTGCGCGACGTGAAGCCTGGCGAAGTCGTCGTCATCTCCGACGAAGGCACCAAGCTCGAGGCCTACCAACCGTTCCCGCAGCAACGTCAGCGCTTCTGCATCTTCGAACATATCTATTTCGCAAGGCCCGACAGCATCATCGACGGCCTGGGCGTCTACGACGTGCGCAAATCCATCGGCGCCGAACTCGCGCGCGAGGCACCGGTCGAAGCCGACATGGTGGTGCCTGTACCCGACTCCGGCGTCCCCGGCGCCATCGGTTACGCCGAAGCGTCCAAAATTCCGTTCGAACTCGGCATCATTCGCAACCACTATGTCGGCCGCACGTTCATTGAGCCGACCGATCACATCCGCAACCTCGGCGTTCGCCTAAAGCACAACCCGAACCGCGACCGCATCAAAGGCAAGCGCGTGGTCTTGGTGGACGATTCCATCGTGCGCGGCACGACTTCGAAGAAGATCATCAAGATGGTGCGCGACGCAGGCGCTGCCGAAGTGCACTTCCGTATCGCCAGTCCGCCGATGACCGACCCCTGCTTCTACGGCGTCGACACGCCCGAGAAGAAGAACCTGCTGGCCGCGAACTACACGGTGGCCGAGATGTGCCGCTTCATCGGCGCGGATTCGCTCCACTTCATCTCGATCAACGGCCTCTATCGCGCGCTCCGCCAAACGCGCCGCGACGGCACCACAACGCGCTACTGCGACGCCTGCCTCACCGGCGAATACCCAACCGCCCTGACCGACCGCGACAGCAGCACCACCGAAAACGCACAGCTATCGCTTCTGGCGGTCTAGCTCTTTGTAAGCATGTCATGCGTCTAACCAACCGCATCGCCCTCGTCACCGGCGCCTCACGCGGCATCGGCCGCGCCACTGCGCTCGCACTCGCTGCGGAGGGCGCGCACGTCATCGCTGTCGCGCGCACCGTGGGCGGCCTCGAAGAACTGGATGACGCCATCAAGAAGGCGGGCGGCGGCGCAACGCTCGTGCCTCTCGATCTGAAAGACGGCGCCGCTTTCCCGCGCCTCGCAGGCGCTGTCGCCGAACGCTGGAAGAAACTCGATATCTTGATTGGCAACGCCGCCGTGCTGCACGACCTGACGCCCGTCGCACACATCAACCCGAAACATTGGGTCGAAGCGTTCGACGTCAACGTGAACGCGAACCTGCGCCTGATCCAATTCTTCGATCCGCTGCTGAAGGCGAGTGACGCGGGCCGCGCCCTCTTCGTCACCTCCGGCGCCGCCAAAAACCCGCGCGCGTATTGGGGTACCTACGCCGCCAGCAAAGCCGCCCTCGACGCGCTCGTCTTTACCTACGCCGCCGAGTGCGCCTCGACGCCGGTACGCGTCAACCTCTTCAACCCCGGTCCCACGCGCACGAATATGCGCGCCAAAGCGGTCCCCGGCGAAGACCCGCAAACGCTTCCGGCCCCGGACGCCGTCGCAGCACAACTGATCGAACTCGTCATGCCGGGCTGGACCCGCAACGGCGAAAGCATCGCGTTCGCGCGCTAACGAAAAGAGGCCCGAGAAACGCCTCGGGCCTCCAGTGCTAATTTGCACGATGATCGATCAGTAGAACACGTCGTATCGCACCTGAACGATTTCACCGGTGTACTCGTCGATCAGCAACGCGTCGGGGCCATAACGGACCCACACGTATCCCGACGGCGGGGCAAAAAGGCCGTACGCGAAGAAGTTCGCAAGCCAGAAGTTGCGCGCGTAGTAGTGCCGCGGCAAACGCTGGCCGTAACCGTACCGCCGGTACGAGTTTCCGTCCCGCCACTGGTAGACGTCGACACGATAACGGCGCGGTGAATTGAAGTTGCGGCGATACCGCTGGACGTTGACTTGTTGGCGCCTGTTGTTGTCGCCCCAACGGCGATCGTTCCGGATGCCGAAGTCACGGCGGTCGCTAACGCTGCGCCGTAGTACGGTTCGATTGCCCTCGTACCTGGCGCGTGCACGCTCGACACCACGCTGACGGTTGTTTTGCGCACCAAAGTCCCGCGTCCCGCGACGCGTTTGGTTTGCGCCCGGTCCCTGGTTGTTGTTGCGCCGCGTGCGAGCATGGTTGCCTTGGCTGTCTTGCTTTTGCTCTTGGGCCCCGACGTTCTGGTCGCGACCTCGCCGGTCATCCGGCGCCGCTAAGGCCATCCCGCCGACCAAACTAACGCCGATGGCAACAGCGGCGACTCGCGTCGCCATGTCCACTTTCATGATAGTTCCCTTCACGTTCGGGTGATTTGGCTGCGGGGCATGCGCGCGTCCACGGCTCGCTAGGGAGATGCGTGGCTCGCCTTTGCGCATCGCGTAACTGAACACAACACGCAGCGCGCGAATTCGTTCCATTCGGAACCGACGCCGAACGCCTCAATTCGCGCCGAAGTCGCGCCGTGCCGCGACGATCGTGATCGCAAACCCCGCAATCACATCGATCAGCATCATCGTAATAAGCATGAAAAACGCGGAGTTCGTGAAGCTCGCCGTCGTGATGAACAACACGATGCAAACAAGCGCGACAAGAGCCGAGAGTGCGTGGTTGATGATCGAGCGCGAGTCGGTATTCACGGAGTTCACGATTTCGACGAACAAAACGATCAGACTGCCGAACACGAATATGTCGCCGTAGTGCACCTGCCACTGCACGCCGGACACCATCACCGGCGCAAATGCAATCGCGTCCGTCCAGCTGCCGCTTTGCTGCGCCAGCGCGAACAGCATGAATATCGCCATAGGCAGCGCCATGAGCGGCAAGAGGCGAAGCGTTCCGAATACTGCCAACATGGGTCCCCGTCCGGTGGTCATTGGCCGCAAACGCGTCTTCGTGTCTACACGCGCCAATGCGTTGTTAGACAACCCCGAGACGGCAAAAAGGTTCCCTCAGCAAGCGCTTAAGTTTAGTGCAGGCGCTTGAACGCCGACGTCATGGTGCCCGTCCTGCCGACCTGTATCACTTGCGTCAGCTTGTCGCTCGAACACGTGTAGGTATAGGTCGCGACGGTCGGGCCGGTCGTCTTCGTGGGGACCACTGTCTTCTTACCGCCGATCGTCACCGTCGTGGTCGCCTCGTGGCGGATCGATGTCGCGCAATAGTTCACCTTGCCACCCGCCGCGGCCCACCGCCCGCTCGCTTGCTCCACGCTGCTCGATTCCACATGTATACCGGCCTTGTCGGCGGTCGCCGTCGTGCGCGCTTCACCGGTTGCGAATGTTCCGTCGGCGTTGAGCGCCATCGTGTTGCCAACCTGCGAGACGACATTGACCTTCGCACCGTGCAGCTTGGTGCGCACGTATTCGAGCGCCCCATCGACAGTCATCTCCCACGTCCCCACAAGGCAGCGATCGATCGCATGGCTGCCGCCGCAATCGTTTGACGTGGTGGCGGCCGCAGTGGTCGCGGCAGCAGCGCCCGCGGCAGTCGTTGCAGGCTTTGCCGGCGTCAGCACGGCCGCGGCCAAAGCCGTCGCGCCGGCAGCAACAAGTGACAGAACGGCAAGGGTCGCACGAACGCTCATCATCATCACCTCTGCGTTGATCCGGCCTACGTCACGCCGCCGTCCCGTCCGACTTCCGGCCGAACATGGAGCCGAAAAAGCGCCACAGCGCGCCGCCCACCGCAATCACACCGATCGCGATGAACTTCCACGCAGCGAGGAGCAGCTTGAACAGCCCCGCCTTCGCCGCCACGCCGCCCGCGATCAACCCGGCAATACCGTATGCCGCAAGCTTGTCGCCCTCTTTGTAGTCGGCGTACCGGTTGCCTTCGGTGAATGACACCATCGAAAGCATCGCAGGCGCCTTGGCATCGATGTCCTTCAACTGATTCATGCCGCCGATGACGTTCACTTGCAGCACGCCCTCGCGCCCGAGCGCACGGATCGAATAATTCAGCGTGTCGGGCTCTGCCCCAAACTTCAGATGCTTCGCCCAATAAAGCTTGTGCTCGGTCGCATCGTATTTCGGCTCCTGCGCCCAGCCGACCAAAGTTATTGTGCCGTAGCCCGCCGCCTTGCGCTCTTTGTTCTCCTCGACCACGCCCTCCTGCATTTCTTTCATCAGGTCGGTGTAGTTGATCGCCTTCGCATCGTCGTCCGCGACGTGCCCGTCACCTTCATACGTGATGATGGCAGCCCAGCTTTCGTCGGCAAACGGGCTGGTACCCTTCGGCACGATCGCGCCCAGCGCGTCCTTACCGACTTCAGGCGGGTTGCCCCAGACCTCCGTCAGCAACTTCTTCGCATCCGCTGCATCGAGAAACGCGAACCCTTCCGCAACGACGATATGCGCCTTGCCGCCAGGCAAGTCGTGCGCGCCATCGCGCTGTACCAAGCTGTTGGCCGCGACCTCGCGCGGGTCGAGCTTCTTCTCGGCGTCGGCCGGCACTGCAGGCGTCGTCGCCGGCACAGCCGGGTCCGTCGCGGGCGCAGCAGGCTCGGGCTTGGGCGGCAGCACATCGGCGAACGTTGCCTGTACCAGGAACAAAGCCGTCGTCATCAATGCTGCGGCACGGACAGTCATGACTCACCTCGATGGAGTTTCGGTCCAGTCGTTCAGAGTAAATCGAGAATCAACGTTTTGTCGCCCCCGGAAAAGCGGGTTTCCGTCACACCCGCAACGATTGGTGCACGCCCGGGATGGTCAAGCGACACCGGCGCAACGTGGGGGCTCGTCGCCTAATCTTGCGGCGGGTAGCGGTCGAATTGGGGAAGTTCGTGGGCGCGCGCCATCCACGCAATGCGATCCGCAACTTGAATATGCGCCTGCGCCGGCACCACACTCGGGTCGTCGTATGTCGCGCTCTGAATATCGATGATGCCGGGCAAAACCTGCGCGTTGGCATAGAAAAGTCCCGTCCCGCAATCGGCGCAAAACGAACGCCGCCCATGCTCGGAGGATTTGTAGATCTTGGGCGCACCCTTCGTCACTTTCACGGCGTTCTCGGGATACATCGTCCAGCCAACCATCGGCGCGCCCGCGTTCCGTCGACAATCTACGCAATGACAGAGCGCATGTGTGAGGGCCTCGCCGTCGGCCTCATAGCGAATAGCGCCGCAATGGCAGCCGCCTGTGATCGTCATAACAAGGTCTCCTTCAGCGCTTGCGCTTGTCGAACGGGTTCTCGCCCGCCTTCACTTTCATCCGGATTGGGACACCGGTGAAGCCGAAATGCTCGCGCAAACCGTTGATGAGATAGCGGCCATAGTCGCTGGGCAACTCGCCGGCCTGGCTCGACGAGATCGCAAACGTCGGCGGCCGCGTGCGCGCCTGCGTCATGTAGCGAATCTTGATCCGCCGACCCTTCGGCGCGGGCGGCGAGTGCTGCTCGATCATCATCTGCAGCCAGTCGTTCAGCTTGTGCGTCGCGATGCGCTTGTTCCAAATTTCGTGCTGCTTGACGATGGCCGGCATCAGCCGGTCGACGCCTTCCCCCGACAGCGCGGAAATTGCAACGATCGGCACGCCCCGCCACTGCGGCAACAATTCGTCGACGCGCGCTTTCAGTGTCTTGAGCCGCTTCGCCTTGTCTTCGACGAGATCCCACTTGTTGACGGCAACCACCATCACGCGCCCCTCGCGCTCGACAAGGTCGGCGATCTGCAGGTCCTGCGTCTCGAACGGAATGTCGGCATCGATGACCAGGATCACGACCTCGGCCATCTTGATCTCTTCAAGAGCATCCGCGACCGAGAGCTTTTCCAAGTCCTCGAAAACCTTCGCCTTACGCCTGAGGCCCGCCGTGTCGACGAGCTTGACCCGCCGTCCTTCCCACGACCACTCCGCCGCGACCGCGTCACGCGTGATCCCGGCCTCAGGCCCCGTGACCGAGCGCTCCTTCCCGATCAGGCGGTTCAAGAGCGTGGACTTGCCCGCATTCGGCCGCCCGGTGATCGCGATGGTGAGCGCCTTCTCCGCATCTTCCTCGACTTCGATCCGCGCCTCCGCCGGCGCGATCGCAATCAGCGCACGGTAGAGATCGTCGAGACCGCGCCCGTGTGCAGCGGAGATTGCCACCGGCTCGCCGAAGCCCATGCGCTCGGCCTCGACAAACGTCGCCTCGGACGCGCGTGTGTCGGATTTGTTCACCGCAAATATGATCGGCTTGCCCGAGCGCCGCAGAAGCTTGGCAACGTCCTTGTCTTGGCCGGTGATGCCTTCGCGTCCGTCGATCACGAAGATCAGTGCATCGGCTTGTTCGATCGCGGCCCGCGTCTGCTTTTGGATGCGAGCGCCAAGATCGTCGCTCTTCACGTCGTCGAGGCCTGCGGTATCGAGCAAGCGGAACGCGAGGTCCAGAAGCTGCACGTCGCCGTCGCGCCAATCGCGCGTGACGCCCGGTGTATCGTCGACGATGGCGGCGTGACTGCGCGTCAGCCGGTTGAACAGCGTCGACTTGCCCACATTGGGGCGCCCAGCAATCGCGACGGTGAACGACATTTGCGCATCAGCGGCCTTAGGTTACCTAAGCGCCGTGAGCTTGGCGTCATCGGTCAACACATAGACGGTATTGTTGGCGACGACCGGCGCGATGAACGCCTTGTCCGGGATGTCGATCTGGCCCAGCACCTGGCCGGTGTAGGGCGAGATCGAAATCGCATAGCCTTCCGACGAGAGCGCAATCAGCCGGTCCGAAACGAGCACCGGTCCCGACCACGCAATCGCCCCGCGCCGTCCTTGTGCATCGCGATAGGCGTCAAGCTGATGGATCCAGCGGATGCGTCCGTCCGCACGGCGGACGCACAAGACCTGCGCGCTGTCCGTGATGACATAGACATAGTCGCCCACGACCCAGGGCCGCTGCGTGCCGCCGACATCGATCGTCCAAACGCGTTCGCCGGTACGCATGTCGATCGCAACGAGACGGCCTGCGTGGCTGTTCGCAAACACGAGGCCGCGGTCGATCACCGGACGGCCCGAAATATCGGCCAAGCTCGAGAGCGGCGTCAAACCGCCCGAGCGCGCCAGCGTATCGCTCCACACTGGACGCCCGTTGCGCACGTTCAGCGCGAAGAGCTCGCCCGACGTATACGGCACAACCACCAGGTCGCCCGAAACCGCGACACTGTTCGAACCCAAAATGCCCGCCGACTCCGCAATGCCGCGGTGATCCCAAAGCACGCGCCCGTCGTCTTCGGCGAGCGCCATCAATTGGTTTTCTTGCGTGGCGACGAACACGCGTCCGCCATTGACCACCGGCGCTGCGCGGAACGGCACCGTCGCCGAGCGCCGCCAAATCTCTTTCCCGTTCTTCGCATTGAGCGCAGCCACGAAGCCGAACCCGGTCGACACGAACAGCTTGTCGCCGTCGATCGCAACGCCGCCGCCGAAACCCTCTTCGGCGTCCTCGTCTTCCGGCGTGAGATCGACGCGCCACAGGCGGTCGCCGTTCTTCGCGTCGTAGGCGGAGACATTCACCTGCGCATCGAGCACGTACACCTTGCCGCCCGAGACGACCGGCGAGGCCGTCAGCCGCGTGTCGGAAGACGAGCCCGAACCGATGCTCGATCCCCACTCGCGGTTGAGTTTCCCCACGGCAGACAGATGATGCATCACGTTATCGGCATAGCCGCCGGGCTGCGGCCAGTCCGCGTTGACCACGGGCTTGGGCAGCACGACCGGCTCGTTCTGAAGCTTCGGATCGGCTTCGACCGCAGACGCGCTCGGCAGCACGGCGACACGCTCGCCGCGCACTTCGACCTTTACGCCAGGCGTGATGAATTGCTCGAGCGTCTCGCAGGCACTGAGCGAGAACGCGAATACGCTGAGAGCCGTCACGGAACGGAGGGAAACGCGGAACGTCATGTGTCGGATCTCGTTTTCACTGGGGCGTTGGGGTTGGTGCAGGCTGCGGCGGTGCAAGCGGATCGGGCCCGAGTAGTGAACTGGGTAGCGGCTCAGGTTCCAACAATAGCGGTCCGTCGCTGGTGCCCGGTTGCGGCAGCAGCAACGACGCAGCCGGCCCTTTGATATCGGCAAACTTCAATCCGGTGCGGATCAGCGCCAGCATTTCGCTTGCGCGTCGCTTCGTGCCCTCGGGTGCTTCGGCGCTTTTCTCGACCGACGCGTAGAGCGCTTTGGCCTCATCCGCCTTGCCTGCGCGCCACGACGCATAGGCCAGAAGTTCCTTGCCCTCGCCAGCCCACGGGCCACTACCTGTCGCGACCGGCTCCAATATCTTTTTCACAGCGTCGTATGGCTCGAGCTCCACACGAAACACCGACCCGCGAACGATCGCCAGATCGCGGAACAACGGAGCGCTCCCGCTTTTGGCGACCGCATCGTAGAGCGCGATGGCGGCTTTCACATCGCCCGTCTGTGCTCGCAACGCCGCTTCTTGAAGCCTCGCCAACACCGGATAGCCGCCGCTGCCCGAAGCGGCAAGTTTGGCAAGACGGTCCGCCGCCTGCTTCTCCGTTCCCGCATTTCGTAACAAGTCGCCGATGGCATCCATTTCGCGCGAGGATTTTTCAACCTCACGCGCCCGCCAATAGGACCATCCCTGATACCCAGCCACGCCCAAAATCAGGGCGACGGCGGCACCGATCAGGGGAAGGCGGTATTTCTCCCAGAGTTTCGCCAGTTGCTGTTGGCGATATTCCTCTTCGACTTCTTGGAAAACGTCGCTCACGAGGGCCTTCGATAGGGCGGAGAAACGCCGCCAACGGCTGGAATTGAGCGCGGGACATTAGCCATGTTGCTCTGGGGTCGCAATTCCACATTCCGCCAGTCAAACCGCGAATCACCGGATTCGAAAAACACCCCTCGCACCGATGATTTGACCACCCTCGCGCAGGCTAGAAGTTACCAACTTCATAACGAGACGCAGTGCCTCGATGATTCTGCGCTAAGGTACCCCCTCACTCCTAGGTGCAACAGGCCCCTTCCCTGACGCTTTAGAACTCTCGAAGAACGGCGGAAATAGCCGCGGCAGTAACCAAGTTTTTCGCGCAAACGCAGAGGTTTGAACGGGCCGCGCAACCGCTGTTTTGCAGGAATTTCGAGACGCCCCGCTACTTCTAGGTGTGCCACCCCTGCCACAGCGCAAGACCGTGTGTCTTCTCTGCAAGGGTCCGACAATCTTTCCCCGCGACAATTGCGATTAAGGACGAGTCATTCGACATTACGCAGGACGAAAGGCTCAAAAGCGGCGGACGCAAGTCCATGGGGCTCATGAGCCAAAACAACGGGGCTAAAGCACGATGAAGCGTGCGATGACCATACTGGCGGTTGCAACGGCGGGTGCCTTCACGGCATCGGCGCCGTCGTATGCTGCCGATGAGTCGACAGCCGACCGCATCGTCTCTTCGATTTACGCCGACCTCGGCATGCTCGCCAAGGCCGACGAGCCCCAGAAGAAGGGCGGCTTCTTCGTCGGCCTCCATTCTGGTCTCGGCGCTGACACGGGCATCGCACCGATCGCGGCCGGCTTGTCGGTTCCGTTGCTCGACGACGGCGCCGAATCGATCACCGCGAACGGCTACTACGTTTATTCGCCGGGTTGGTCGCTCGACACGTATGTCGGCGGCGGCTTCGGCAAGAAGAACCTCGGCGAAGAGCCGTTGTTGCTGAACGAAGCGGTTCCGCGCGGTACGTTCGCGTATCAAGGCATGGCAGGCGTCACGTACTCGTTCACGCCGTCGATGACCTTGGGCCTTGAGTACCGGTATTCTGAGCAGCTCAACAATCCGATGCTTCAGCAGAACACGCTCCCGCGCGATGAAGAGCGCGACCAAAGCGTGACGCTGCGCTTCGACTTCTTGCTGAACTAAACAGCGTTCCTCCGAGTAGACCTGGGCCGCATTACGCGGCCCTTTTCATTTGCGCCTATCGGATCGCGCGCCTCGCCACCCACCAGAGGAAAAAGAGGCTCACCAGCGTGACGCCGAACGTAGCGGCCAGCGCCATCTCTTTGCTGAGGCGCAACAACACCGCGACCCAACCCGCGCCGATAAAGACCGCGACCCCACCGCCGACAAGCACCACCACAAACACGAGATAGGCGACGACGAACGGCAACGAGCGCGGCATCCGCGCAACCCGCACGCCGAAGAGGATTAGCAGCACGGCCGCGGCCCCAAGCATCAATGGCGTCATCGAAAGCATCGAAAGTCCCGCTCGTGCAGGTGACAATATTGACCCCAAAGCGTATCCATCCGCCCGCATGAACGCGACGGGAAAACGCCACGCTGTGGTTCTGGGCGGAAGCATCGCGGGCCTCCTTGCCGCGCGTGTGCTCAGCGCCCGATTCGACCGCGTCACGATCGTCGAAAAAGAACGCGTCGCTAGCGACGGTGAAGTCCGCCATGCGGCGCCGCAAGGCGCACACGCCCATGGCATGCTCGCGCGCGGCCTTGAAATCATCGAGGGGTTGTTCCCGGGATTCGCAGCCGAGCTTGAGCAGCGCGGCGCAACGCTGATCGGCGCGAACGACGTTCGCATCTACATCGCCGGCTGGCGCAAACCGCACACCAACCCGTTGCGCGTTCTGGTCGCGACCCGCCCCTTCATCGAATGGGGCCTGGCCCGCCGCGTCTGCAGCCTTCCGAATGTCGAGATTATCGAAGACGCCGAAGCCATTGGCCTGGCCGGCTCCGCGACCCGCGCAACCGGCGTCCAACTGGCTGGCCGCACGCTCGACGCCGACCTTATTGTGGACGCCCGCGGACGCCGCTCGAATCTGTCGGACTGGATGAAGGCATTGGGCGCGGAGATGCCTGCGCACGAAACCTCGCCGCTGGCGTCCGTCTATTGCTCGTATCTGCTTCAGCCCAAAGACGGGGCCCAACGTCCGTCCACGCTGCAAGTCGCCGAGATCAAGGACACGATTGGCGCCATCATCTTCGCCGTCGAAGGCAATCGCATCCTCTTGTCTCTTGGCGCCAACGCCGAAATGCGCATGCCGCAGACGCACGAGGAAATGCTGAGCTTTCTGCGCGATCGCCTGCCGGTGCCCGACGCCTATCTCGCGATCAAAGATCTGGTCCCGGTTTCGCCGCCTGCCCATGCCCGCTTCACCGCAAGCATTCGCCGCAACTTCGATGCCCTCAGCCGGCCGGCTGAGGGCATCGTCGCGATTGGCGATGCGGTGGCGAGCTTCAACCCGATCTTCGGTCAAGGGATGACAGTCGCAGCCCTTGAGGCCAACTGGTTGGACCAATGCCTCGCCAAAAACGATCCGTCCACGGACGGTTTCGCAAAGGCGTATTACACGGGCATCAAACCGATCGTCGATGCCGCTTGGGGCTTCCCCGATCTGGAAGCCAAACGTGGCAACGCCGCCGCGCAGCCGTGGGGAACGCAATTCCTGCTCTGGTACACCGCCCGCATGCAGGCCACCGCGAGCCGCAGCGCGCTCGTCTCCGAGACGATCGCCAAAGTGCAAAACATGCTCGCCTCACCCGCAACCCTGTTCAAGCCGGACGTCTTTGCGCGCGTGCTGCTCGGTTGACGCTTAACTCAGGCGAACGTCGCCGCGTAGATCTCCGGCTTGAACCCCACCAAGAGCTTCGCACCAATCTCAAGCACCGGTCGCTTGATCATCGACGGCTGCTCAAGCATGAGCGCGATCGCTTGCCGCTCGTTCAAACCCTCTTTCCTCGCCTCCGGCAGCGCGCGGAAAGTCGTGCCGGCACGGTTCAGCAGAACCTCCCAGCCAACTTGGGCCACCCAGCGTTCGAGGGACGCTCGCGCAACCCCGGCCGCTTTGTAATCGTGGAACGCATACGCCACCTTGTGCGCGTCGAGCCAAGCGCGCGCCTTTTTCATCGTGTCGCAATTCTTGATGCCGTAGATCGTGACCTTCATAGCCGCTATCCTCACGCAATCTTTCGCCGCTGCAAATACACGAAAAACGACCCCGTCAATGAGTCCGCTCGACCGCCCCATTTGGCATGCGCTGAACCGGCGCCAGTCCGCCTACGCCATCGGTGCCGCAGGCGCCCGCCGTTTCGTTCCTGAAGTTGGCCTCTTCGCCGCAACGCGCGACGACACGCCGGAGGCGCTCGCAGACCTCGCTGAACTCGTGCGCACCCACGGCCCCACCGTGCTGCTTCAGGTGGGCGACATCCCCCTGCCCGCCGGCACCAAAGCACAGATGACGATGCTGGGCGTGCAGATGGTCGCGCGCCAGATTGAGCCGCTCAATCCGGCCGCTCCGGTCGAACCCTTGAACGCCGCCGACGCGCCCGCGATGCTCGCGCTCGCGACGGCAACGCAACCAGGCCCGTTCTTCACGCGCACGCACGAACTTGGAAAATTCTGGGGCGTGAAAACGAACGGCCGGCTGGTCGCGATGGCTGGCGAACGCATGAAGCTGCCGGGCTACACGGAAGTCAGCGCCGTATGTACGGACCCCGATTATCGCGGCAAAGGCTACGCCACCCTGCTCTCCCGAACCGTCGCCACACAAATCCTGAACCGCGGCGAGACGCCCATGCTCCACGCCTACGCGAGCAACACAACCGCGGTCAGGCTTTACAAAGCGCTGGGGTTCGACCTTCGCACCCACGTGAACGTAACGCTGTTGGTGCCGGCGTAACGCCACTCACACCGGCAGCTGCTTCGCCCACCCAGTCACGAGTTCTGCAAACTTCTCCGGATCGGACGTGTGCATCGCATGCGCCGCATTCGGGATGG
>JANNEL010000374.1:0-4039 GCA_031378595.1 Alphaproteobacteria bacterium | reverse complement strand
TCGATGATGACGAGGCGGCCGTCCTTTGGGTTGACCGCGAACTGCACGTTCGAGCCGCCGGTTTCGACGCCGATCTCGCGCAGCACCGCGATCGAGGCGTTGCGCATGATCTGGTATTCTTTGTCGGTCAGCGTGAGCGCCGGCGCGACGGTGATGGAATCGCCGGTATGCACACCCATGGGGTCGATGTTTTCGATCGAGCAGATGATGATGCAGTTGTCCGCCTTGTCGCGGACGACCTCCATCTCGAACTCTTTCCAGCCGAGCACGGATTCTTCGATCAAGACGGATTTGACCGGCGAAGCGTCGAGGCCGCGCTCGACGATCTCGACGAGTTCTTCCCTATTGTAGGCGATGCCGCCGCCTTGGCCGCCCAGTGTGAACGAGGGGCGGATGATCGCAGGCAGGCCGACGTGCTCGATTGCGGCCAGTGCTTCGTCCTTGGTCGTCGCGATGCGCGAGCGCGGGCATTCGAGGCCGATTTTTTCCATGGCCTCGCGGAACAGCAGGCGGTCTTCGGCTTTCGCGATCGCTTCCGGCTGCGCGCCGATCATCTCGACGTCGTACTTCTTCAGCGTGCCTGCTTTGTGCAGGTCGAGCGCGCAGTTGAGCGCGGTTTGGCCGCCCATCGTGGGCAGCAGCGCCATGCGCGCGCGCGGGTGCTCTTTGCGTTCGCGAGCGATGATCTTAGCCACGAACTCCGGCGTTATCGGTTCGATGTAGGTCGCGTCCGCCAGTTCCGGGTCCGTCATGATCGTCGCCGGATTCGAATTCACGAGGACGATGCGATAGCCCTCGGCGCGCAGCGCGCGGCAGGCTTGGACGCCGGAATAGTCGAACTCGCAGGCTTGGCCGATGACGATCGGCCCGGCGCCGATGATCAGGATCGTGTCGATGTCGGTGCGTTTGGGCATCAGACGCGCTCCAGTTCCTGCAGTTCCCACGCGATGTTCTTGCGCGCTTGCTCGGCGTATTCGCCCTCGAAGATGCCGGTCCGGAAGATGCGCGGCGCGGCCAAGGTCTTTTTCAGGAAGGCGCCGCGGCCGGTTTTCCAGCCGGCGTCGTCGACATGCGCGTACTCGGCGCGCACGTCGGCCACGTATTGGCGGTAGGCGGCGTCGGCCGCACCCAAAATCGAGAAGTCGGCGTCGAGGAAGATGTCGTCGTCGTAGTCGCGCCCGCCTGCGGTGTGGTTCTTGGTCGCCAAGATCAACTGAACGACGTGCGAGCGTAAGTTGCCCTCCGCGCCCAGATCGTCGAGTTCTTTCATCGCGCGCTCAGCGCTTTTCGCTTCGTTGTCGCTGCGCCGCGGGTCGTAGACGATGTCGTGATACCAGGCCGCGAACGCGACGCGTGGCGCATCACCGATCTCTTCGCCGTGCGTTTCGAGCGTGTCGAACAGCTGCGTCAGATGCGCCAGCGTGTGGTAGCGGCGCTGCGGCTCGGAATACGACGCGCAAAGGCGTTCGAATGTGCGGCCCACGACGTCAGCGTTGAAGTTGCCGATCATCTGTACGTGCGTACGCCAGCGAGCTTTGAGGGCTTCGATCAACGCTTCTCCTCCATCGCTCGGACGAAGCGGTCAAAGAGGTATTGGCTGTCGTGCGGACCGGGTGAGGCTTCGGGGTGGTATTGGACGGAGAAGACCGGGCGGCCTTCGAGGCTTAGGCCGCAGTTCGTTCCGTCGAACAGAGACGAATGGGTTTCTTTGACGCCGCGTGGGAGCGTTGCCGTGTCGACGGTGAAGCCGTGGTTCATGGAGACGATTTCGACTTTGCCGGTGGCGAGGTCTTTCACCGGGTGGTTTGCGCCGTGATGGCCTTGGCGCATCTTTTTGGTTTTCGCGCCGAGTGCGAGCGCCAGCATTTGGTGGCCGAGGCAGATACCGAATATGGGCACGCCGCTATCGACGAGTTTCTTGATGACTGGGCCTGCGTACGCGCCGGTCGCCGCGGGATCGCCCGGGCCGTTCGAGAGGACGACGCCGTCGGGCTTCATGTGCTGGATGGTTTCGTAGCTTGTGTCCGCGGGCACGACGGTCAGCCGCGCGCCGATGCTGGCCAGCGAGCGCAGGATGTTGCGCTTCACGCCGTAGTCGATGACGACCACGTTGAAGCGCGCTTTCCGTTGCGCCTTGTACCCTTCGTTCCACGCCCACCGTTGCTCGTCGAGCGTCCAGATTTGGCGCGCGGTCACGTCTTTGGCCAAGTCCATGCCTTCAAGGCCCGGCCAGCTGGCGGCTTCTTTCTTTAGCGCGTCGATGTCGAATGTGCCGGTCGCGTCGTGCGCGATGACGCCGTTCGGCATGCCTTTCTCGCGGATCAGGCGCGTGAGGCGGCGTGTGTCGATGCCGCCCAAGGCCACGATGTTGTGGCGCTTCAGCCAAATGTCGAGATGTTGGGCGTTGCGGTAGTTCGAGGGATCGGTGATCGAGGCTTTGACGATCATGCCGCGCGCGGCGGGCGTCACCGTTTCGATGTCTTCCGTGTTCGTGCCGACATTGCCGATGTGTGGGAAAGTGAAGCAGATGATCTGCGCGGCGTAGGAGGGGTCGGTCAGGATTTCCTGATAGCCCGTCATCGCGGTGTTGAAGCAGACCTCGCCGACCGCGTGGCCGGTTGCGCCGAGGCCAAAACCCTCAAAAACCGTGCCGTCGGCGAGCACGAGTGCACCCGTGATTCCTTTCCGCGCGCGGGCAGGGCCCATCTCGCGGGGGCTTGTGGTCATGGTCATGTCGGTTCGCGGCTTTGCGGGGGCTTGGGCCGTCAGGCCCGCAAATTCGGCGGACCATATGGGACGCGGTTTGCAGGCGTCAAGAAATCCGCGGGTACCCTTCCACAAGCGAGATCACGTTTCCCGGCCAAAGGGTTAGGTTCCCGTGCCGGTGCGGCTGTATGTTCCGGCCTTAGACAATGAGAATTTGAGGATCGGCGCCCATGTTGCGGGAGAAGTTCACTGCGGCCATGAAGGAGGCCATGCTGGCCAAGGATCAGCGGCGGTTGTCCACCGTACGGTTGATTCTGGCGGCCTTGAAAGACAAGGACATCGAGGCGCGTGGGCTCGGCCGCGAGGCGACGACCGAGGACGAGATCCTTGGGCTCTTGCAAAAGATGATCAAGCAGCGCGTGGAGTCGATCGAGACCTACGACAAGCACGGACGCCCCGAACTTGCAGCGCAAGAGCGCGAAGAGAAGACGATCATCGAGAGCTACCTCCCTGCACAGATGTCGCCGGACGACGTGCGTGCCGCGATCAAGGCCGCCGTCGCCGCGACCGGGGCCGCGTCCGTGAAGGATATGGGCAAGGTGATGGCGGAGCTCAAAGCCAAGTTCGCCGGGAAGATGGATTTTTCGAAGGCGAATGTGGTGGTGAAAGAGGTTTTGACCGGGAGCTAATACTCTTTGTCGGTTGACGGAGCGAGATGCGCTTTACGCCGCGGTTTGTTGAGGAGCTTCGCGACCGGGTCCGGGTGACGGATGTTGTCGGCCGGAAGGTGAAGCTTGTCCGGCGCGGACGGAACTATCTGGGCTTGTGCCCATTTCACAATGAGAAGTCGCCATCGTTTTCGGTGAATGCCGAGAAGGGCTTCTACCACTGCTTCGGCTGCGGCGTGCACGGCGACGTCATTTCGTTCGTGATGGAAACCGAGGGGCTTTCGTTTCCGGAGGCGATCGAAAAACTCGCAGGCGATGCGGGCATGGAGCTGCCGGCGCGCGACGCGCGCGACGACGAGCGCGAGAAGGCACGGCGATCGCTCTACGATGTGATGGCGTTTGCGGCGACGTTTTTCGAGCACGAGTTGCAGGGCGCGCGCGGCGCCAAGGCCCGAGCCTATCTCGACGGCCGGCAGCTGACGGGCACTGCGGTTGAGCCATTCCGCTTGGGGTTCGCGCCGGATTCGCGCAACGCGCTGAAAGAGCATCTCGCCTCCAAGGACGTCAGCGTCGAGGAGATGGTCGAGGCAGGGCTCCTGGTCGTACCGGACGATGGTGGCGTGCCGTACGATCGTTTTCGCGGGCGCGTGATCTTTCCGATCATC
>JANNEL010000366.1:0-4590 GCA_031378595.1 Alphaproteobacteria bacterium | reverse complement strand
GCGCTTGCGACGAAAACCGAGCAACGTCGTGTTTTTGGCCAAGGGGTTGCCCGTGACGCGGTCGGCCGTCTCGCGGCATCTGAAGATTCTCAAGGGCGCAGGGCTTGTGGAAGCGGTCGCCCGGGGCCCGAGCCAGATTTACAGCGTGTGTCCGAAGGGACTTCAGCCGCTGACGGTGTGGATCGAGAAGCCGGCGGCAGAGCCTGGCCGCAATACCTGACACGCTATGTCAGATATCGTCTTTTAAGGTGCGCTCACATGCGTGCGATGTAGTGCCGGACCTCAGGAGATAGGACAAATGGCCACCACCGACGATTTGCAGGGCTTGCACGACTTCGACTTTCTCGCCGGGGAATGGCGCGTCGAGCATCGACGTCTGAAAGAGCGGCTTGCCGGGAGTGCGGAGTGGATCGCGTTTTCAGGAACGACGAAGGCGCAGCTTGCGATGAGCGGCGCCGCGAATATGGACGACAACTTTCTCGACATGCCAGGTGGCGCCTATCGTGCCGTGACGTTGCGCGCGTTCGATGCGGCAACGTCGCTGTGGTCGATCTGGTGGTTGGACGGACGCATGCCGCATGCACCGCTGGACCCGCCGATGCGCGGGCGCTTCGACAACGGCGTTGGATTTTTCCTCGCCGACGAAACATTCAACGAGAAGCCGATCCGCGTGCGCTTCATCTGGTCGCGCATCACGCCCACGTCCGCGCGCTGGGAGCAGGCTTTCTCGCCCGATGCCGGAAAGACGTGGGAGACGAACTGGATCATGGATTTCGTGCGCGTCCGGTGACGCCTAGTTGCACACGGTGGCGCGTTCGATCCCGCGTTTCTAACGATTTTAAGCAAGAAATAGTGCCTGACTGGCGAAAGGGAGCGGTGAAGCCGCTCCCTTTTTGCTATGAGCGGCACCCATGAGCCATTGGCAACGCTACGCCGCCCGTTGGTCGCAGATCGCGCCACCCTTGCGGCCGACCGAAGACACGGTGCGCTTTGCACAGTCGATCGTTGGCGATCCGCACGCGCGCGTGCTGCTTCTGGGCGTCACGCCGGAATTGGCCGATGCGTTCGAGCACGTTCACGCGGTGGACAAGAGCTCGCAGATGATCGCCACCGTGTGGCCGGGCGATACGGCGGCGAAGCGTGCGGTGCACGCCGACTGGCTCGACCTGACCGAGCCGGCCTTGCATTTCGACGCGGTCGTCGGGGACGGAAGTTTGAACAACATCCTTTATCCGCGCGAGCTCAAGACGCTTTATCAAAACCTCGCCCGGGTGATGAAGCCCGGCGGACGCTTCGCATGCCGCTTGTTCGAGCGGCCGGCGCGCGCGATCACCGAAGACGATCTGCTGCGGACCGCGCGGGGCGGTAGCGGTCACGGATTTCATGCGTTCAAGTGGCTGCTTGCGATGCATCTGGCGGCGCGCGTCGGGGCCAATCTTCCCGTCGCGCTGATCCTGCAGGCTTTCAACGAGATGTTCGGCGACCGCGACGCGCTTGCCGCGGCGACCGGTTGGCCGCGTGCGACGATCGACACGATCGATGTCTATCGCGGCTCACCGGTCGTCTATGCGTTTCCGGATCGCGAGGAGTTTCGGTCCGCGCTCCCTGACACCTTTACCCAGGTTAAGTTTGCTGCATGCGGCAGCTACGACCTTGCGCCGCTCTGTCCTATCCTGACGTTCGTCAAGGCGTAACAATGGCGGCACGCGAACGCTCCGACGTCGAAGGGGTCGTTTGGCCGGCCTTCCATGCCGGCGAGAGCGCGGTGCTTGCATCGATGCTGGCGCAGCTTGCGGTCAGCGAGCGTTTGGCGCCTGTAGCTCTTGCCGAGCGGCAAGGCGAGCAGCTTGCGGCGCTGACCGCGCACCACGCGAAGCACACGCCGTCGTTTCAGGCGCGACTCAAACAGGCGGGCGGCGATAAGCCGTTTTCAACCGTCGCTGACTTGCATCGCTTGAAGCCGCTGTCGCGGCGCGAGGTACAGAGCGCGGGCGCGGCGTTCTTCGCCACCGTTGTCCCGCGCGGTCACTTGCCGCTCGGCCACGTTAAAACGTCCGGTTCGACAGGCGAACCCGTTGCCGTGCACAAGACGGCCGTGAATCGCTTGTTCTGGGCGGCACTCGCCATTCGCGATCATGTTTGGAACGGGCGCGACTTCAGCGGCCGCATGACGGCGATCCGCGCGAACTTGAGCACGTATAGCGAAGAGAGCAATTGGGGCCATCCGGTCGCGACACTCTATGAGACGGGTTCTGGCCAAGGCATTCCGATCACGACCGATATCCGCGAACAACTTCGCCTCGCCGGGCGCTTCCGACCGACCGTGTTGCTCGTCTATCCGAATAATCTCGACGCGTTCGTCGAAATTTGGGAGCGCGAAGGGTTTACGCTCGGCAGCGTGCGCCATGTGAAGACGCTGGGCGAAACCGTGTCCGACCGATTGCGCGCGCGGGTCAAAGCCGTGACGGGACTGAGGATCGAGGACAATTATTCGTCGCAGGAGGTGGGCCCGATCGCCATTCAGTGTGCCGAAAGCGGCCTCTATCACGTGATGGGCGAGACGCTGGTCGTCGAAGTGCTGGATGCGAACGGCGAGCCGTGCGCCGAGGATGAGGCGGGGCGCGTCGTCGTTACGGATCTGCACAACTTCGCCTCGCCGATGATCCGTTACGACATCGGCGATTTTGCGGTACCGGGTGGGCCCTGCCCGTGCGGCCGCGGACTGCCAACGCTCAAGCGCATCCTGGGGCGCGAACGCAACCTCATCGTCAAAGCGGATGGGTCGCGCCACTGGCCGCTCGTCGGCTTTCATCGCTTCGATGAGGCGGCACCGGTGCGGCAGTACCAGTTCGTTCAGCACACACTGCGCGACATCGAGTTCAAGGTCGTGACGGACGCGCCGCTGACGCCTGGTCAGCGCGAGAAACTGGCCGAGATCGCCAATGGCGCGCTTGGCGGCGGGCTTGAGATTCGAATCACGGAAGCGCGCACGCGGCTTCCCATCGGGGCGAACGGAAAGTTCGAGGAGTTCGTTTCGATGGTACGGCCTTAGTTGAAGGCTGTTGCCTTCCGGCGACCACAGGTTGATGATCGCGCCAACAGCTTGCGGGGAACGACAATGCGGTACGACTTGGCATTTGCAGCGGCAGTGGCCGCGCTTCTAACGGCGACAACAGCGTCGGCGGTAACGATCACCAACCTCGATCAAGGCAGCGTACGCGTTTTCGTCTGCGACAACGATTGCGGCCCGTCGCACGGCGACGATTGGGGATCGGCCCGCGATTTCTGGCTTGCCGCGGGAGAGGCCAAGAGCTTCGACTGCAGCGGCGAATGCTATGTCGGCCTCTTCTATGACGACCACACGCCGACGCTCGGCGACATGGCGATGGCCGACGACGACGAATTGTTCAAAGGCGCCGAAAGCGGTTACATTCTCAAAGGCACCGCAACGCACAAGGCGAGTTAGGCCGCTCCGTCTCAGAAGGAAGCAGGGCCGCGGCTTGCAAACGCACGGGCCCTGCCCTCGCCGCGCCGCACAAGGTTGGTATTCCGGTCCGGCCGGTGAAGGGCTACTCCGCCACGATCGAGGCCAAGGGCAATCCCCACCTTCCGAAGACACCGGTTTCGGATGCGGGCTTACATGCGGCGGTGGTGCCGATCGGCGAACGACCGGTTACGGCGTTGCGGACGCGGATGCCGAACCTCTTCCTGAGAATACCGGCCACGGCCACATCGGATGGACGACGGCGGCGGGGTCGGCGCGGCTGCTGGCCGACGTGATGACGGAGCGGGCGCCGGTGCTGCCCGCGAGCGAGTATGCGCTGAGCCGGTTTTGACCGGTTGGCAAATTAACGGCAGTGCGCGGGAGAGCTTTCGTGTCCGATACTTTGATTCAGATCATATTCGCGCTGGAACGCTTTGTGGTTTGCGGCGGCGTTCGTGCAGTTCAGCATCGCGCAGACGAATACGCTGAAGATCCTCGTGCCGCGAGAGGCGCGGGACAATCCGCTTGCGCCCACGATCAAGGCGAGCGTTGCGTTTCTGGGCGGCATGAACGGGGCGTTGGCCGCGTTCTGCTTGTTCCTGGCGCTGAACGGGGACATGTTTGACGCGCCAGCCGAGCGCCACGTGCTGTTCGCGTTCCTGGCGTTCGCCAACTTCAGCCAACTCGCGTTCAACCTGCCGGTTCTTGCGCGCGGCGGGCGTCAGGGCGTCGCCTGTTGGCCGGTGTTGAGCGGGCCGATGCTCATCATCTTCGTGATCGACGGTGCGTTGACTGTGATCGACGCGGCGGCGGTTTGGGTCGCCGCGTGAACTTCGGGGGCGTGGAACGAACTCAGGAGCTATTGGTCGAGTTTGTGACGTGTCCCCTGAATTTGTCCCCTGAATTTGCCTGCCCTGAATTTCCCCTGAATTACGAAAATCCCAGGGCGTATTATGTCACCGAAATAGAAGCTAGCGAATGCGGATGTTGTACCAAGACCAAGTGCCCGCGAATCCCCCGGCGCCTTCCAGCACGTTGATATGGCTCTCATCCCGCGGCTGCGGCGCGAACGTTTGACGAAACGTGTCGACTGCTTTGCCGCACGG
>JANNEL010000334.1:0-10152 GCA_031378595.1 Alphaproteobacteria bacterium | reverse complement strand
TTCTGCGCGGCGTTAGAGGCGCAGAACCAGAAGCCTTGGCCGGTGTTCGGCCGCATCATGACGGGTGTCGGCCGCAAGCGCGTCGATGCCGAAGGCTTTTTCATCGAACAAGGTCGTGTGAATATCGAAGGACCGGAGGTTTTACGGACGAACCCGGTCAACTTTTTGAGCTTGTTCAAGATTGCGGACGACAAGAGCGTTGACGTTCACCCCGACGCGCTGAAACACGTCACGCGAAATATCGGGCTTATTGACGACAAGCTGCGTGCCGACCCCGAGGCGAACAGATTGTTCCTCGAAATCCTGTGTTCGCGCCGGGATCCGGAGCGCACGCTGCGGATGATGAACGAGGCGGGCGTGTTCGGCGCGTTCGTGCCCGACTTCGGACGGATCGTCGCGAAGATGCAGTTCAACATGTACCACCACTACACGGTGGACGAGCATCTGATCCGCGCGATCGGTCATCTCGCGAAGATCGAGCGCGGCGACTACAAGGACGAGCATCCGGTCGCGAACGAGGTCATTCACAAGGTCTTGTCGCGCGAGGTGCTTTACGTCGCGATGCTGTTGCACGATATTGCGAAGGGGCGCGAAGGCGATCATTCGGAAGTTGGTGAGGATGTTGCGCTCTCGCTTTGCCCGCGGCTCGGCATGTCGGCGGACGAGACGGAAACCGTCGCTTGGCTTGTGCTCAACCATCTCGTGATGAGCGACGTCGCGCAGAAGCGCGATCTTGCGGATCCTAAGACCATTCGCGACTTCATCGCGGTCGTGCAGTCACCAGAGCGGCTTCGGTTGCTGTTGTGCCTGACGGTTGCCGACATTCGCGCGGTCGGACCCGGGGTTTGGAACGGCTGGAAGGGGCAATTGCTTCGTCAACTCTATTGGGAGGCCGAGGCACAGATGTTGGGCGGGTTCAGCGCGACGGCGCGCCCGCAGATGGTGGCGCACGCGAAGGCCGCCCTAGCCGCACGATTGGCGGATTGGCCGGAGGCGCAGCGCGATCGTGCTTTATCAAGGCACTACGATCCCTATTGGCTGGCGCTCGACACGAACGCGCACGAGGCGCAGGCGCGGCAGATGCAGGCAGCCGATCAAGCGGAGCTAGGCGGGAACACGTTCAGCCTGACCGCCAAGATGGACGAATTCCGGTCGGTCACCGAAGTTTCGATTTTCACGGGCGACCATCCGGGCTTGTTCTCGCAACTCGCGGGTGCGTTTGCGATGTGTAGTGCGAACATCGTCGATGCGAAGATCTTCACGACGACCGACGGCATGGCGATCGACATGTTCTCGATCCAAGACGCTGAAGGCAGGCCGCTCGGCGACGAGCGGCGGATCCAGCGGTTGCGCGACACGGCAGTGCGCGTTCTGGGCGGTGAGGTTGTGCCGCGTTCCGTCATCGACGCGCGCCAGGTCCGACGGCGCGAGGAAGCGTTTCGCGTTGAGCCGCGCGTGTTGGTCGACAACAGCGCCTCCGACTCGCACACGGTAATCGAGGTCAATGGGCGCGACCGGCCGGGGTTGTTGCACGACCTCACGCGCGGGTTGCACGTTGCGGGGCTTTCGATTCATTCCGCGCAGATCGCGACCTATGGCGAGCGAGCGATCGACGTCTTCTATGTGAAGGACGGGTACGGACGTAAAGTGACCCATCCGGCGCGCATCGAGTCGGTCAAGGCGGCGCTGCTGGAAGCGCTCGGCGACGGCGGTGTTCGGGCGCAGCGTCGCGCGCGGCCGCAGGCCAAAGGTTAAGGTATTCCGGGCACTTGCAGCCCCCATGCGCTTCTGCGCATAACGCGGGCGCTTTGATGGTACTTTGGACTAGATGGCAATGAGCGGACACCAACCCCTTGTGTTTTCGGGGATGCAGCCCACGGGCAATTTGCATCTCGGCAACTATTTGGGCGCGATCCGGAATTGGCTCAAGCTGCAGGAACAATATCGCTGCCTTTACTGCATGGTCGACATGCACGCGATTACGGTCGATCACGATCCGAAGCAGTTGGCGCAAGCGACGCGCGAAGTGATGGCCGCCTATATTGCGAGCGGCGTCGATCCGAAGCGCTCGATCGTGTTCGCGCAAAGCCAAGTGAAGGAGCACGCGGAACTTGCGTGGGTGCTCAACTGCGTGGCGCGGATCGGCTGGTTGAACCGGATGACGCAGTTCAAAGACAAAGCCGGCAAGAATGCGGAGAAGATGAGCGTCGGCCTTTACACCTATCCGGTGTTGATGGCGGCCGACATTCTGCTTTATCGGGCGACGCACGTTCCGGTCGGCGACGATCAGAAGCAGCATGTGGAACTCGCGCGCGATATCGCGCAGAAATTCAACAACGATTTCGGCGTGGCAGATTTCTTCCCGATCCCGGAACCAATCACCCAAGGGCCGGCGACGCGCATCATGAGCTTGCGCGACGGCACCGCGAAAATGTCGAAGTCCGATCCGTCGGACAATTCGCGCATCAACTTGACGGACGACGCCGACACGATCTCGAACAAGATCAAGAGGGCAAAGACCGACCCTCTGCCGCTGCCAGAAGCCGAGACGGACCTGAAAGGCCGGCCGGAAGCCGACAATCTGGTCTCGATCTATTCGGCGTTCACGGACAAGAGCAAGCAGGCGGTTCTCGACGAGTTCAAAGGTGGACAGTTCTCGACGTTCAAGGGGGCTCTTGCCGACGTTGTCGTTGGCAAACTCTCTCCGATCGCCGGTGAGATGCGCCGGCTGATGGCGGATCCCGCCGAGCTTGACCGGCTTATGCTGCAAGGCGCCGATCAAGCGCGCGTGATCGCGGCACCGATCATGGCGGAGGTTCGACGCGTTGTGGGGTGGGTCACTTGAAGCGGCGGAAATTCCTCGTCCTTGTCGACACCTCGCCTGAACACAAGAAGGCGCTCCGTTATGCAGCGCGGCGCGCACAGCATACGGGCGGGATTGTTTCGCTTCTCACCGTGCTTACGCTTGGCGAATTTCAGCACTGGCGCTCCGTCGAAGACGCGATGCGCGAAGAGGCCATGGAAGATGCCGAACGCATGCTGCATGAGGCGGCTGGCGAGGTGAACCAGCTCACGGGCCTTATTCCGGAAGTGATCGTGCGCGAAGGTAAGCCCAGCGACGTGCTGATGGCGCTTCTTAAGGAAGACAGCGACATTTCGATTTTGGTCTTGGCCGCCTCGACCGGGCGCGAGGGGCCAGGGCCGCTGGTTGCGCTGGTTGCGCAGCAGGCGCAGCTCGCCTATCCGATCCCGGTCACGATCGTGCCCGGCGGGTTGGCGGACGAAGCGATCGACGCACTGGCTTGACTTGCTGGGCAAGCGCCCGAAATTCTAGTTGTTACGAGGATGCCATGTTCATTCAAACCGAATCGACGCCGAACCCGGCGACATTGAAGTTCCTGCCGGGGCGAAGCGTCCTTGGCGAAGGCGCCGCAGATTTCCCGACGCGCGAGTCGGCGCAGAAGTCGCCGTTGGCGCGGCGCTTGTTCGAGGTCGACGGCGTTGGCGGCGTGATGTTCGGTCCGGACTTCATCACCGTTACGAAGACGGGTAGCGACTGGGCGCAACTCAAACCCATGATTTTGGGCGCGATCATGGAGCACTTCACGCAAGGGCTTCCCGTGATCGAAGGCGAGGCAGCGCCTGCGTCCTCGCGCGAAGAATACGATCCGGCCGATGAAGAGATCGTCGAGCAGATCAAAGAGCTTCTCGAGACGCGCGTGCGTCCTGCCGTTGCGCAAGACGGCGGCGATATCGTCTTTCGCGGATTCGAGAGTAAATCCGGCACCGTGTTCTTGAACCTGCGCGGCTCGTGCGCGGGATGTCCGTCGTCGACGGCGACGCTCAAGAACGGAATCGAGAACATGCTCCGCCACTACATTCCCGAAGTGAACGCGGTCGAAGCCGTTTCGGCCTAAAGGGGTTTCCTTTGCATCACGCCATTCCCGACGAAGCGCTCGACCAGCTGTTTCGTTCCGCCCGGTCGCAGAACAAGTGGCTGCCGACGCCGGTGTCGCCGACGCTGTTGCATGCGCTCTACGATTTGTTGCGCATGGGACCGACGAGTGCCAATTGCTCGCCGGCCCGGTTCGTGTTCGTGTCGACGGACGCTGGACGGGAACGGCTGAAACCGCATGTATCGCCCGGCAACGTGCCCAAGGTGATGACCGCTCCGGTGACGGTGATTATCGGACACGACCTCAAATTCTACGACAAGCTGCCGCAACTCTTTCCGCACACGGACGCACGCAGCTGGTTCGTCGGCAACGAGCAGCTGAGCCAAACGACCGCGTTTCGCAATGGCACACTTCAGGGTGCGTATCTGATGCTGGCCGCACGCGCGGTCGGTCTCGATTGCGGGCCGATGTCGGGGTTCAACAACGCCGGTGTCGACGAAGAGTTTTTCCCGAACTCGACTGTCAAGTCGAACTTCATCTGCGGCCTTGGTCACGGCGATCCGACAGGCGTGTTTGAACGCTCGCCGCGTTTGCCGTTCGACGAGACCTGCCAAATCGTATGAGCGAACGGTTGATCCTCGCGATCGACACATCGTTCGGCCCGGTCAGCGCTACGCTCGCGACGATGGACGGGCGGATCGTCTGCCGGATCGATGCCGACAACCGGGCCGGCATGCAGGCCGAAACGCTGCCGCCGTTGGTGGCGAGGCTGTTCGCGGGGCAGGATTTCAAGCAGTTGGCGCGTGTCGCCGTGACTGTTGGGCCCGGGGCATTTACCGGCGTGCGTGTTGGCTTAGCCTTCGCGAAGGGGCTTAGGCTCGCGACAGGTGCTGAGGTTTTGGGTTTCTCGACGCTCGACTGTCTTGGCGCGCAAGCGGCCGTCCATGGTGCCGATAGCATCGGCGCCGTCATCGATGCGAAACGCGGTGAAGTTTACGTGCAGGCATTTTCGCAGTCGTGCGAACCGCTTGGCGATGCGGCAGTGCTGCCGGTTGGCGAAGCGTCTGAGATGCTGCGACGGGTGCTGAAGCCTAGGTTGGTGCTCACCGGTTCCGGTGCATTGTTGCTCGACGGCTTTGGCGACGCGGAGATTGTTCCGTTTCACCGTATCGACACGGCGCTCCTGGCGCAGCGCGCGGCATCGGCGGATCCTGCACATTATCCAGCCGTCCCTGCGTACTTGCGGGCACCCGACGCACGGCTGCCGGCGTGAGCGAACGATTCCGCATTTGGACGGGAGGGCGGGACGACGCGGCGCTCCTCGCAGCCCTACATGCACCTGCGTTTTCGGATGCGTGGCCTGAGCCCGCCTTTGCCTCGTTGCTGGAACGCGATGAGGTGATGGTTCTGCTAGGTGCGATTGAGAGTGGTTCGCCGCAAGGGTTCATTCTGATGCGGATGGTGGCTGACGAGGCCGAGGTGTTGACGTTCTGCGTGACGGAGGCTGTGCGCCGGCGCGGCCTTGGCCGGGCATTGCTCGATGCTGCCTGTGGCGCTGCGCGTGCGCGCGGTGCCGTGCAAGCGTTTCTTGAGGTCGGCGCGAAGAACGACGCGGCGCTTGGCCTTTATCGCGAGGCTGGGTTTGCGGAAGTTGGGCGACGCGCGGCCTATTATCATCATGGAACGGATGCTTCGGATGCGCTTGTGATGCGACGTATCCTTAACTCGGGCCCGTGACGCCCCGCTTTCGGCGGGACCGGGAATGGACTAAAAGACCCCCAGAGGTGGTGCATGGATCGAATTGAGAAGCTCTGCATTGAGAAGGGCTTGCGGATGACTGGGCAGCGGCGGGTGATCGCCCGCGTGCTTTCCGAATCGCATGACCATCCCGATGCCGAGGAACTGCATCGCCGGGCGGCTGCGATCGATGCGCATATTTCGATTGCGACGGTGTACCGGACGGTGCGCCTGCTCGAAGAGTCGGGCATCCTTGAGCGGCACGACTTCCGCGACGGGCGTTCGCGTTACGAAGAGACGCAGGAAACGCACCACGATCACTTGATCGACGTGCAGTCCGGGCGCGTGATTGAGTTTCAGAACGATCAGATCGAAGAGTTGCAGCGACAGGTGGCCGAAAAGCTCGGCTACAAGCTGGTCGATCATCGGCTTGAACTCTACGCCGTTCCGATCGAGGCGGCGGCAAAGGGCAAGGCCAAGAAGTGAACATGATCATCGGAACGCTTCGGGGGGTCGGCGTTGCCATCGCCTTCTTGAGCGTGACTGCGGTGTTTCTACCGGTGCAGTGGCTTGCGGTTCGTTTCGATTGGCCGTTGCGCGACCGGTTCCCTGCCCAGTACGCGCGCTGGCTGTGCGCGGTGATGGGGATCAGGGTCGAAACATTTGGCCGTCCCTGCCGAGAGCCTGGCGTTCTGCTTGCGTGCAATCACATGTCCTATCTCGACATGCCGGTCCTTGCGGGCATCATTCCATTGTCGTTCGTCGCCAAGTCCGAGGTCGGGAAGTGGCCGTTCTTCGGCATCATGTCGAAGCTCGTGCGCACGGTTTTCGTCGAGCGTGAGAAGCGCAGCCGCGCCGGTAAGCAGCGCGATGCGATCCGCGAGCGGCTGGAGGAAGGCGGCACAGTGGTGCTGTTTCCCGAAGGCACGTCGAGCGACGGCAATCGCGTGCTCCCGTTCAAGAGCTCGCTGCTTGGGTCGGCGGATGCGATGCTGCTTGGGAGCGACGGCCGGAACCGTCGCGTGCTGGTGCAGCCGGTGTCGCTTGCTTACACGCATCTGCACGGTGTGCCGCTGGGGCGGGAGCTTCGGCCGTTCGTCGCTTGGTACGGCGACATGGATTTGGCACCCCACCTTTGGGAGTTTTTCTGCCTGGGTCCGGTCGACGTGATGGTGCATTACCACCCGCCGATGACGGTCGACCAATTCAAGTCGCGCAAAGAGCTTTCGGCGGAATGCGAACGGTTGGTCCGGGAAGGCGTGTCGCACGCGCTCGCTGGCCGTCCGGGCGCTTTTGGGCCGGCCTACGAGGATGAGCCAATCGAACTGCCGCCGCCGCAGGACGGGTTCCGTCCCGAGGTTGTGGCTTGAGTTCGCCGGGCCACCGGCTCATAAGACCGGCCGCTTTTTTGCGCGAGACTGGCCCCACGTGACCCGCAAGCTTTTCATCAAGACCTATGGTTGTCAGATGAACGCCTACGATTCCGCCCGCATGGCGGACGTGATGGCGCCGCACGGCTATGCGTTGGTGGACGCGCCCGAAGGCGCCGACGTGGTGGTGCTCAACACGTGCCACATTCGCGAGAAGGCAGCCGAGAAGGTCTATTCAGAACTCGGACGCTTAAGGGCTCTGAAGCGCAAGCGCGCGGCGGAAGGCGGGCGTATGATCGTCGCGGTCGCTGGCTGCGTCGCGCAGGCGGAAGGCGAAGAGATGCTGCGGCGCGCGGACACGGTCGATATCGTCGTCGGGCCGCAGGTCTATCACCGGCTGCCGGAGATGGTGGCAAAGCTTTCGCGCGAAGCGAAGGTGCTCGACACGGAATTTCCGGCAATCGACAAGTTCGATGCGTTGCCGCCGACAAAATCGGTCGATGGGCCGGCGGCGTTCCTGACCGTGCAAGAGGGTTGCGACAAGTTTTGTACGTTCTGCGTCGTCCCGTACACGCGCGGCGCGGAGTATTCGCGGTCGGTCGCGCAGATCGAGATCGAGGCGCGGCGGCTTGTCGAACTGGGCGTGCGCGATATCACGCTGCTCGGACAAAACGTCAACGCGTTCCATGGCCTTGGTCCGGACAGTGAGACGTGGGGATTGGGCCGGCTTATTCGCCACCTGGCGCGGATCGAGGGCCTGGCGCGGTTGCGCTATATGACGAGCCATCCGCGCGACATGGACGATGGATTGATCGCGGCGCATGCGGAAGAGCCGAAGCTGGTGCCTTATCTGCACCTGCCTGTGCAGTCCGGATCGGATGCGGTGCTTGAAGCGATGAACCGTGGGCACACGGCGGACGACTATCGCCAGCTGATTGCGCGCGTTCGCACAGCGCGGCCGGATATCGCCTTGTCGTCCGATTTCATCGTCGGATTTCCGGGCGAGAGCGACGCGGACTTCGAGGCGACAATGGACCTCGTTCGCAAAGTCGGGTTCGCGCAAGCCTATTCGTTCAAGTACTCGCCGCGCCCGGGCACCCCGGCGGCTGCGGCGCGCAAGCAGGTACCGGACGATGTAATGTCGGCGCGGCTTTTGCGCCTGCAGGCGTTGCTGAACGAGCAGGCGCATGCTTTTGCGCGGCGTAGCGTCGGTCAAGAGTTCGACGTGCTGTTCGAGCGGCCTGGTCGTTTTGATGGGCAATTGATTGGCCGAAGTCCGTATTTGCAAGCGGTGCATGTCGCGACGCGCGAGCATAAAATCGGCAATATCGCGCGTGTTCACGTCGTACAAACGATGTCCCTAGGCTTGAGGGCGGAACTTGTTTCAGATGTCGCGCGGGCGACTGAGGCGGTCGCTTGACTACAAAACCGAAAAAGCCGCGCGACGATTCACAAGGGTTGGCTCTCGAGTTTCGCGATAACGCGACGCTCGCGCGTGTCGTCGGCACGCACAACCGGCACATGGCCGATATCGAGCGCAAGCTCGATGTCGAGATTGCACATCGCGGCAACCGCTTCACGATCCATGGTGCGCCGACGGCGCGCGCGCACGCGGCGCAGGTGCTGCGCGATCTCTACGCGCATGCAGAGGAGGGTAGCGACGTGTCGCCCACAGATGTCGATCGCGCGATCCGCTTGGGGTTGGCTGGCGAATCCGTCGTGCCCAGCAGCACAAGCGTCTCAACTCCCAAGCGCGTGATCAAGCCCAGAACGCCGGGCCAAGCAAAGTATCTGGATGCGCTCTTGAAGCACGATCTCGTCGTGGGGCTGGGGCCGGCCGGCACCGGCAAGACTTATCTTGCGGTCGCTGTGGGCGTGAGCATGCTCGCACGCGGCGAAGTCGACCGGCTGATCTTGTCTCGACCTGCCGTCGAGGCAGGCGAGCGGTTGGGCTTCCTGCCCGGCGACATGAAAGAGAAAGTCGATCCTTATTTGCGCCCGCTCTACGACGCGCTGCATGACATGCTGCCGGCGGAGCAAATCGAGCGACGGATTGCCGAGGGCGTGATCGAGGTCGCGCCACTGGCGTTCATGCGAGGGCGAACGCTTGCGCACAGCTACTGCATTTTGGACGAAGCGCAGAACTGCACGCCGCAGCAGATGAAGATGTTTTTGACGCGCCTTGGCGATGGCGCGCGTATGGCGGTCACGGGCGATCCGACGCAGAGCGACTTGCCGCTCGGCCAAATGTCGGGGCTTTCCGAAGCGCAGACTGTGCTTGCGGGTGTCGAGGGTGTTGCTATGACGGAGTTCACCGAAGCCGACGTCGTGCGTCACCCGTTGGTGCAGCGCATCGTGCGCGCCTACGCGGCGTTCGACGCTCGGCGGGCGACTGGCCCCAAGCGGCCGAGCTGATGGCGCCCCGCCGCAGACTTATCGAGATCGAAATCAAGACCCCGGCTTGGCGCAAGAAGTGGCCGAAGGCGACTGCCGAGGTGCAATCGTTGCTCGCGCTTTCGTCGGATTGGCCGACGCTGAAGGCAAAGGCCGGGGGCGACATCGCGGTGGTGTTTGCCGACGATGCCACGCTCAAAGACCTCAATGCGCGGTTCCGGGGCAAGGACAAGCCTACGAACGTGTTGTCCTTTCGCGATGGCGAACGTCCGCCCGGTGGGGGTATCGCCTTGGCCTACGAGACGATTTCGGCGGAAGCCGCGGCACAGGGCAAACCGTTTGTTAACCATACTAAACATATGATTTTGCATGGATTTTTGCACCTTCTTGGATTCGATCATAACCAACCTCGGGCTGCTCGCTTGATGGAGGGGCTCGAAATCGCCATCTTGGCCCGCATGGGCATCCCCAATCCGTATTTGATCGAGACGAAGACGCGTGCCTGACCCACAACCGGGTGCGCCTTCGGCCGAGCACAGCCCGGACACCGCAAAGCCGTCATCGTGGCCACAGGCGTTCGTGAGCGCGGTGCGCAAACTCGTCGGCGGCAAAGCGGACGCGACGAAGCTTCGCGAGAGTTTGGAAGAGGTCATCGAAGAGAGCGAGGCCGCGAACAGGCCGCTCGCGCGCGAAGAGCGCTCGATGATGCTCAACATCTTGAACTTCGGCGAACTCAAAGTCGTCGACGTGATGGT
>JANNEL010000326.1:0-11654 GCA_031378595.1 Alphaproteobacteria bacterium | reverse complement strand
TCTGGCAAACCTCGCGGCGGGCATTGCGGGCCAAGCCGGCGCGCCGAAGCTGCTCGCCGGCACCGGCCGCGAAGACAACCATCTGCTCGTCGTTTTGACGGCCGATCGCGGTCTTTGCGGCGGCTTCAACACGAACATCGTCAAACTCGCACGCCAGCACATTCAGATGCTGCAGCGTGAAGGCAAGAAGGTCAAAATCCTCTGCGTCGGCCGCAAGGGCCGCGATCAGCTGAAGCGAAATTTCGCCAGCCTGATCATCGGCACGGTCGAACTCAGCGGCATCCGCCGCTTGGGCTTCACCCACGTGCAGCCGATCGCAAAGCAAGTGCTCGACCGTTTCGATGCCGGCGAAGTCGACGTCGTGACGCTGTTCTACGCGCGCTTCAAGTCGGTGATCAGCCAGATTCCAACGCCGCTGCGCCTGATCCCGGCCGAGGTGCCGAAGGGCACGAAGACGGCGGACCTCAAAGGCGGCGCGTACGAGTGCGAGCCGGACGAACAAGACATCCTGGCCGAGCTGCTGCCGCGCAACGTCGCGATCCAAATCTTCCGCGCGCTGCTCGAAAACCAAGCGTCGGAACAGGGCGCGCGCATGGCCGCGATGGATGCGGCGACCCGCAACGCCGGTGACGTCATCGACGCGCTGTCGATGAAATACAACCGCTCGCGCCAGGCGCAGATCACCAAAGAACTCATCGAAATCATTTCGGGCGCCGAAGCGCTTTAAGAGGCAGACATGAACGCTCCCACCAACATCACCGGCAAAGTCACCCAGGTCATCGGCGCCGTCGTCGACGTGCACTTCGACGGCGAACTGCCGGCGATTTTGAACGCGCTCGAAACGCGCAACGGCCAGATCCGCCTGGTGCTCGAGGTGGCGCAGCACTTGGGCGAGTCCACGGTGCGCACGGTCGCCATGGACTCGACCGAAGGCCTCGTCCGCGGTCAGGAGGTCAAAGACACCGGCCGTCCGATCTCGATCCCCGTCGGCCCCGGCACCCTCGGCCGCATCATCAACGTCATCGGCGAACCGATCGACGAAGCGGGTCCGGTGAAGGGCGTCGAAATGCGCCCCATCCACGCCGACGCGCCGAAGTTCACGGAACAGTCGACCGAAGCGCAAATTCTTCTGACCGGCATCAAGGTCGTCGACCTGCTCGCGCCGTACGCGCGCGGCGGCAAGATCGGCCTTTTCGGCGGCGCCGGCGTCGGCAAGACGGTGCTCATTCAAGAACTGATCAACAACGTCGCGAAAAAGCACGGCGGCTATTCCGTGTTCGCGGGCGTCGGCGAACGTACGCGCGAAGGCAACGACCTCTATCACGAGATGATCGAGTCCGGCGTGAACAAGGACCCGAAGAAGGGTTCGACCGACGGCTCGAAATGCGCGCTGATCTTCGGCCAGATGAACGAGCCGCCGGGCGCCCGCGCCCGCGTCGGCCTGACGGGTCTGACGGTCGCCGAATACTTCCGCGACCAAGGCCAGGACGTGCTCTTCTTCGTCGACAACATTTTCCGCTTCACGCAAGCGGGCTCCGAAGTGTCGGCGCTCCTCGGCCGCATCCCGTCGGCGGTCGGTTACCAGCCGACGCTCGCCACCGACATGGGCGCGCTCCAGGAACGCATCACCACAACGAACAAGGGTTCGATCACCTCGGTGCAGGCGATTTACGTTCCCGCCGACGACTTGACCGACCCCGCGCCCGCCACCTCGTTCGCCCACTTGGACGCGACGACCACGCTGAACCGCGCAATCTCGGAAAAGGGCATCTACCCGGCCGTCGACCCGCTCGACTCCACGTCGCGCATCTTGGACCCGCGCGTCGTCGGTGACGACCACTACCGCGTCGCCCGCGAAGTGCAGAGGATCCTGCAGAAGTACAAGTCGCTGCAGGACATCATCGCCATTCTGGGCATGGACGAATTGTCGGAAGACGACAAGGTCCTCGTCGCCCGCGCCCGCAAGATCGAACGCTTCCTAAGCCAACCGTTCCACGTCGCCGAAATCTTCACGAACACGCCCGGCGTCTTCGTCGACATCGCCGACACGATCAAAGGCTTCGACGGCCTCTGCCGTGGCGACTACGACCACTTGCCGGAACAAGCGTTCCTCATGGTCGGCACCATCGAAGACGCGGTGAAGAAGGCCGAACGCCTCGCGGCGGAAGCGGCGTAACAACGACGCGCGCGTCAGCGCGCAATTGAGGCAGCCTAACCACGAAGACACAAAGGCACGAAGAATTCCGAACACTTTGTGCCTTCGTGGTTAGGCTGACTCGAAAATCGCGCTACCGCGCGAAAAGGGAATGAGAATGACGAAGTTACATTTTGACCTGGTCTCCCCCGAACGCTTGCTGATCTCGGCCGAGGTCGACCAAGTCAACGTGCCGGGCAGCGAGGGTGACTTCGGCGTCTTCGCGGGCCACGCGCCAGTGATGACGACGCTGAAGCCGGGCGTGCTGTCCATCGTCAACGGGGGTAAGGCGGCAGAGAAGTTCTTCGTCCGCGGCGGCTTCGCCGAAGTAACACTGCAAGGTCTAACCGTACTCGCTGAAGAAGCGATGCCGCTCGCGGAACTCGACGGAACCGCGCTCGACCAGCGCATCAAGAACGCCGAAGAAGACGTGGCCGACGCCAAGGACGCGAGCGTCCGCGACCGCGCCCAAACGACGCTGAGCCAACTGCGTGAATTGCGCGCAGCCCTGGGCTAAGCGATTGAATCATCTGTGACGGCTGCCATGGCGGCGGGCAATTGATTTTGCTAGGCTCCGCGCCAAATTAATGACCCGGCGAAGGGTTCAACCGGTAAATGGATTGGGAGCATAGCGTCACATGCGCGACCACTGGACGCTGGAGACGATCGATTGGTCGAAGTTCGACCGCACGAAACTGAACCCTGAGTTGGTGCGCCTGGTGAAAGCCGGCTCGCTGGTCGAATATAACGCCAAGGACTACGTCGAGTACCTGCGCGTCGTTTTCAAGAACGAGCCTGAAATGATGGCGGTTCTTGAGCGTTGGGGCACCGAGGAAGTTCAGCACGGCTCCGCGCTTGCAAAGTGGGCCGAACTTGCCGACCCGACGTTCAATTTCGACGTGGCTTTCGCGCGCTTCCGCAAGGGCTATCGCCCCGAGCACTTCATTAACGCCGACGGCTCCGTCCGCGGCAGCCGGACCGGTGAGCTCATCGCGCGTTGCGTCGTCGAATGCGGCACCTCGTCGAGCTACACGGCGCTCCGCGACGCGGTCGAAGAACCCGTACTGAAGCAAGTGGCAGGCCTCATCGCCGCCGACGAGTTCGCACACTACCGCCTGTTCTACGATCTCATGAACCGTCAGCCCGAACGCAAACCGGGCTTCTGGCGCAGGCTCTATATCGCAGCCACCCGCGTGTCGGAATCGACCGACGACGAACTTGCTTACGCGTACTACAGCGCGAACTTCCCCGAAGGCGCGCCCTACGATCGCAAGGCATGCAACGCGGCATATCAGTCCACGATGATGCTGCTCTACCGCCGCCCACACATCGACAGCGCGATCGGCATGGTGGGCAAGGCGATCGGCATGCATCCGGGATCGCCGTGGTTGAAGTGGACCTCCGGCGCGCTCTGGAATTTCATCTCCTGGCGCTGGACGAAACCGCAGACGGTCTAAGCATCGGCATCCGCGTGTAGCGCGTGCAGCACCCGGTGAAACAGGGGCGCAAGCACGATGCCCGACACCGCGACCAGCAACAGCCCCGCATAGAGCGCATAGAGCCCCGCAAAGATCTTCGCATCGTCGTTGTCGAGCGGTGAAACGGGGCCCATGCCGCCAAGGATCATCGACGCGTTCAAGAACGCATCCACCGGCGTCAAATGCGCGAAGTACACGTACCCCGCGATGCCACCGATCAGCGACACGCCGACAAACACGCCGCCGATGACGAGCGCACGCAAGACGCGTCCAAGAAATACCGCTTGGCTCGCAAGCTTCTCGTGACGCCGTTCGAAACGAAACATCTGCGCTGATCCTCAAAGTGGCCGCCTGCGCACTGTGAAGAAACTGTCATTCCGGGACAAGGCGATCGCTGCTAATCTCGCGGCCCGTCGCTCCAACAAGGGATTCTGCTCCAACATGTCCACGCTAGCTAAATTCGGTTTCATCGCCTCGTTCGCGCTGATCGCCGCACTCCCCGCGTCCGCGAACATGGCCCCGCCCGAACCCGCCGCCGATCCAGCTGCAGCACCTGCTGACCCTGCCGCCGCGCCGGCCGATCCGGCAGCAGCCCCCGCCGATCCGGCCGCCGCACCAGCCGACGCCGCGCCGCCCACCGATGCGGCACCGACCGACGCAGCGCCCGCCGACACCACCGCTGCTGACGCACCTGCGGATGCAACGGCGGAGGCTCCGGCAAGCGGAGGCATGAGCGGCGGTTTGATCGCGGCCATCGTCGGCGGCCTCGTCGTGCTCGGCGGCGCCGCATACTGGTTCATGAACCGCAAAGCCTGAAGCACCAGGGGCGTCGGCCGAGCTTAGACGACGCCAAGTTGTCTCACCCCCGCCCCTCGCGTTCCGGTCCAATTTCCGGCGCTAGGGGGCGGGTGCTCGGCAGCAGAAGCGTCATCCGAGCGCAGTGCATTTCGCTCAAAATTCGCTCAAGGTCCCCCGCTGTGGTCGACCCAACAAAGGAACCTCCAGTCAAATGTCCACGCTTTCCAAGTTTGCTCTCGTTTCTTCTCTCGCGTTGATCGCGGCGATGCCGGTTTCGGCTGACCCGGCAGCGACGCCTGCCGCGGCTCCGGCAGCGGCCCCCGCGGCTGCAACGCCCGCTCCGGCGCCTGCAACGACGCCGGCGGCCGACACTGCCGCTCCCGCCGCGGCTCCCGCGGCTGCAACCGACCCCGCCGCTGGCGCGGCCACGGATGCGGCCGGTGCAGCTGATGCCGCTGCTGGTGCAGCGACCGATGCTGCTGGCGCGGCGACTGACGCGGCAACCACGGCGACGGACGCTGCGGCAGCGGCGACGGATGCGGCTGCGACCGCGACGGATGCGGCGGCTGATGCGGCCACGGCTGCGACCGACGCGGCGACGACCGACGCTGCGGCGGCGACGGACGCAGCCGCTCCCGCTTCTGAAGGCGGCATGGGCACCGGCACGATCGTTGCGATCGTTGCAGCCCTCGCAGCAGCAGTCGGCGGCGGCTACTGGTTCATGAACCGCAAATAAGCGGCTTCACGAACTTTCAAGTTCGAGGCGCAGGTGGGAAACCACCTGCGCTTTTTCTTTTACTGTCCGGGCTTTCTGAACGGTGCCGGATCGGGGATCGGCACCCGGTACGGCGGCCGCCGCTCGAACGCCCGCGGCTTCACCGGTATGAAGCGCGGCGGCACGCGGCATCCCCAACTCGCCGCCAACAGATGGTTGCCGCCAAGATAGCGCGGCAATTGCGGGTAAGGGCACACCGGCCGTTGGAAGATCGGATCGGGCTCCGTATCGGCGGCATCCAGATCGAAGTGAGTGCCGATCAGTCGCATCGGCACCCGGCCGTCCTCGACCCACTTTTCGAGCGCGACCAAAAAATCGTGGTCGGCATCGACACCCAAGTGATGGACGGTGTCGCCGAACAACGCGTTGATGCCGCGACCCAAGACGCAGTGCGAAAACCCCGGCACCATGAACAGCCGATAGTAGCCGTCGACCGGCGAACCAGGCCGCAAGCCCGGCATCGTCGCATGCACGCTCGCCCAATAATCGATCGAGTTCCCCGGCGCTACGGCCGCGTCGTCGAACCCGTGATAGACGATGAGCTTGCCCCCGTGATCGTGGAACACGCTGAGATCGGGATTGGTCGCGTTCAGATGCAGGGCCAGCGCGCCGTCAATCGTGCCCATCGCCGTGGGCACCGGCACCGTTCGCGCATCGTGCGCCGAAAGGCCGTGCGGGAAATGCTGGAAGAACCCTTTCGCGAAGAAGAGTTGCGTGCTCTCGGGCGGCACAAAGCCGGGGCCGATGATCCAAAACGGCCAGTTGGCGCCATAGGCCTCAGACCCGCGCTCAAGCCCCGGAAAAATCTTCGTACTGATCCCGGCATAGGTTGGCCCATCATAGAGGCGTTGCACGATCCCCGCTTCGTCCGTCGTCAAGCATGTTGGAGCGTCCGCCCCAGTGCAAGTGATGGGCGCAAGCGACACCCCGCACGCACGCGGGTTCGTCAAGAACCTGTCCGACGAATGGCCGCCATCCGTTCCCACGCACTGCGCGCGCATGTAACTCGTCAGAACCTGGAGCTTTCCCACCGGAAGCCTCGAAACCGCGCCCGCCGGCGGTGCCGGATAGACCTGCTGCGCGTTCCACGCAAAGCTCGCGAACTGGTGTGTGAAGAAGTTCGCGGGCGCACCGGCAAGAATGCCGTCGAAATCGTTGCCGTAACGCTGCGCCTCCATCAACGCCTGGCGTCCGCCGTTCGAACATCCGTGGAAATACGAACGCTCCGGACCCACGCCGGCGAACGCCGCGATGATGGCCTTCGCGTTGTCGGTCGTCTGCTTTAGCGCCCGGTGCCCATAGTCGATCAGCTTTTGCGGATCCGCCGCGAACGCCGCGGAGAGCCCATCTTGGTTGCCGTCGTCGGTTGAAGCCGTCGCAAAGCCGCGGCGAATGCCGTCCGCAAGCGCGTCATAAACAATGCCGCCCGAAAAGCCACCGTTGCCCACCTGCAGGTACCGGTTGCGATAGCTGCCGTCGAAGGGAATCCAAACCTCGAAATTGATCAGCGAAGTGCGCGTTGGCGTCGCCGAACCTTTGACTCGGCAAAATCGCGGCAGGTCCGAGAGCGTGACGCCGCTCGCCGGACTATAGACCGCCCCACCCGTGACGGCTTCCACGACGCTGACGAAGTCGATGCGTCCGGAAGGCAAGCGCAACGACGCAAGGCGCGCGCATCGAAGACCGGCAATCGTGGAAAGATCGCGAACGCGTGGCTCCCTGGCGAGATCCCTTGGAACGTTGGGCACGGAAGGCGGGAACGGGTCCGCAGCCGCAGTCGATAGCGCAATCAAGCCGGCAAGCGCCGCGGCGGCCAACAAACGAAAGCTGCTCATGAGCGTCCCCATCGTAAGGGACAAAGCTTAGCCCTGTTCGGGACACGCGCCCAGTGCGGCCGCGCAGACTTACCCCTTCGCGCGCATCAGCATCCCGTAGAGATCGCGCGGATCGTCCGGGTCGGCGATCATGTCCAGGTTTTGCACGAACGGCGTGCCTTTCACGCGCGCGTGCACATAGCGCAGCGCGGCGAAATCCTCGATCGCAAAGCCCACGCCGTCGAACAGCGTGATCTGTTTGGCGCTGACGCGCCCGGGCGAACGCCCCGCGATCACCTGCCAAAGCTCCGTCACCGGATGGTCGGCGGGCAGCTGTTGGATCTCGCCCTCGATCCGCGTCTGCGGCGTGTACTCGACGAAAATGTCGGAGCGTAGAAGAATCGCGCGCGCGAGCTCCGTCTTACCGGGACAGTCGCCGCCGATCGCGTTGATGTGCACGCCTGAGCCCACCATGTTGTCGGTCAAGATCGTCGCGAACTGCTTGTCGGCGGTGCAGGTCGTGATGATCTGCGCGCCCTCCATCGCGGTTTCTTTGGAAGAGCACGGAGTCACCTTCAGCCCTGAGCTTTCCAAGTTGCGCGCAGCCTTCGCGGTCGCCGCCGGATCGATGTCGTAAAGCCGCACGTGTTCGATACCGCAGAGCGCGCGAAACGCCGTCGCCTGAAACTCCGACTGCGCGCCATTGCCGATCATCGCCATCGTGGTCGCCCCCTTCGGCGCCAGATGCTTCGCCGCCATCGCCGACGTTGCGGCTGTGCGGAGCGCCGTCAGCAGCGTCATCTCGGAGAGCAACAACGGATAGCCCGTCGCCACATCGGCCAGCACGCCGAACGCGGTCACGGTTTGCAACCCCGCCGCCATGTTCTTCGGATGCCCGTTGACGTATTTGAAGCCGTAATACTCGCCGTCCGACGTCGGCATCAACTCGATCACGCCGACCGCCGAATGGCTAGCCACGCGCGGCGTCTTGTCGAACGCCTCCCAGCGCAAGAAGTCCGCCTCGATCTCACCGGCCAATTCCACCAGCACGCGCTCAAGCCCCATGTGCAGCACAAACCGCATCATGTTCTCGACGCTCAGGAACGGAACGAGAGCGAGATCAGAGGGAGGGGCCATCCGCGTTAGCCGCCGTGCCCGCGCGTCGGACGGTCGAACACCTTGCGCCCCATCAAACTGGCGACCAGATCGACCATCAACCGCGCCGTCTGCCCGCGCACGTCCAAGAACGGATTGAGCTCGGCAAGATCCAGCGAGGTGACAAGCTTGCTCTCGTGCAAAAACTCCATCACCAGATGCGCCTCGCGAAACGTCGCCCCGCCGGGCACCGTCGTGCCGACGGCCGGCGCAATCGCCGGATCCAAGAAATCGACGTCCAGCGAAACGTGCAGCAAGCCCTTCGAATGCTCCACCTTCTGCAAAAACTCGCGAAGTGGCGCAATCACCCCGCGCTCGTCCAGCACGCGCATGTCGTTCACCTGAATGCCGCGCCGCTGCAGTGCCTTGTTCTCACCCTCGTCGACGGAGCGGATGCCGAACAAACAAATGTTCCCGTCCGGGATCGGCGCTGGAAACGGCGGCATCGCGTCGAACCCCTCGCGTCCCGCAAGATAGGCAACCGGCATGCCGTGGTAGTTGCCGCTGCTGCTGCTCGTGGGCGTGTGAAAATCCGAATGCGCGTCGAGCCAGAGAACGAACAGTGGCTTGCCCGCAGCCTTGGCATAGGTCGCAACGCCGGCAACCGTGCCCAGCCCCAGCGCATGATCGCCGCCCATAAAAATCGGAAACCCGGCCCCCATCGCTTGGCCCGCGATACGGGTCAGCGCCACGGTCCAGCGATAAGTCTCAAGCTCCGCATGCACCGACCGCCCCGAATGCCCGGGCGGCATGAGGGTGGGATCGACGGCCGCATCGCCCCAATCGTCGACGCTATGGCCCAGCTCTTCCAGCATCGTGGCCAACCCCGCCACGCGATAAGCCGCAGGCCCCATCGTGCACCCGGGCACACGCTGCCCCGACTCCACCGGCGCCCCGACAAGGATGCATTTCTTCGACACGTCACTTACTCCTGCGCCGCCTCTAGTTATTTGGTGCTAGGCGCGAGCTTTTCGACGATCTTACCATCGGCAAAGTAAAAGGATTGGTTGCCAGTGCGACGCTTGCGCAGCAAGTCCAAACCTACAAGCCCCTCAAGGTCGCCGCGTGCAGTCAGGTAGCTCACTCCTGTTCGAACGCGGTGATCTTCGATTGTAAATTGGTGACCCGGCCGACGAACTGCCTCTTGCAGCACCTGAACTTGCCGCTGGTTGAACTGCCGGCGCGGGCCGACCTTCGCGCGAACCGCGCGCTCAAGTTGCTTAAGTTCCGTCGCCTTGCGATCGAGATAAGCCCGCAAAGATCGCACGGCTTTCTGCAAGATCTCCAGGTGGTAAATCAGGAAGTAGGTTAGATCGCCGCCGTCACTCTCCGTCAGCAGATAAGCGCGCCCATAACGCATGGGGGCATCGCGGATCGCTTTGGAAATGGAAACAAACTCCAACAGCCAATAGCCGCTCCGCAGTACTGACCAATAGAACAGCGCGCGGGCGGTCCGTCCGTTCCCATCGACGAACGGATGGTCGTATCCGATCATAAAATGAATGATCATAGCGCGCACAAGGGGATGGATGAATCCCTTGCCATTGTTCGGCGAATTTGCAAACGCGCAAAGTCGCCTCAACCGCTCGGGCAGCTCCTTTGCCGGTGGTGGCGTATGCAGAACTTCGCGAGTCGCTTGGTCTTCGACAACGACGTTGTCGTCCTCCGTCCTGAGGCGGCCGACATCCTCCGCCCGATCCAGCGTGTCGCTGGTCAACGTCGTGTGGAGCGAGAGGATCATTTCAGGCGAAAGCGGCTGGTCCTTCATTTCGCGGATCATCTGCATCGCGCGGTAATTGTTGAGGACCATTCGCTCGTCGACACTGCGGGGAACGCGCCCGCCTTCGATCATTTCCTTCGCGACCCGGCGTGTGGTGGCCGCCCCTTCCAGCACCGAACTGCTGAACGGCTCTTCGATCAGGGAGCGAACAACATAGTAGTCGGCTGCTTCAGGCGTTGTTACCGCCTCCTCGGCCTTGAGTTGGCCGCGTGCTTCTCCGTCGAGCATGTGGAGCTGCGCCCGCATCTCAGGGATTTCGCAGAACGAGAATGACTGCTTCCCAGCGCCCCGCAACGGCACCGGCTGGGCTTGCATAACCCGCGCGAGCTTAATTGCTGCCCACCATTCGGCGTGGGAAAAGTCGCCTGGCGGCTTGCGATGGACAATTTCGTCCCAATGCAGATACCGTCCATCTCCCGCATTGTGAACGTGTGCGAACAACGCAGTCATTCGCTCCGGCGGCATGCCTGAGAAGGCTTTCTCCGTCGACGGCGGGGATTTGGGTTGGCGCATTTTATAGACCATAAAGAGAAATGCGTTTCGAGGCAATTAAGATAGTAAAATCAACATGTTGAGAGTTTATAGGGATAGCTATCGGGCAAAAATGCCCTAAAGCGCGCTGTTTCATGTGATCAACGTCAAGCGGTGTCAGCGCAAATCCAACCGCATCACCGGCCGCTCCGGCTTCAGCCGCGCGACCTCTTCAAACCCAGCTTTGCGAAACATCGAAGCTGCCCCAAACCACATCGACATCGGCACGGACACGCCCGGCTTGTCGACCGGATAAGCCTCAAGCACCTTCACCTTCTGCTTGCGCGCATAGGCGATCGCCCCTTCGAGCAACGCCCGCGCCACCCCTTGCCCGCGCTCCGCCGCCGGCACGACAAAACAAATCACCGACCAAACCGGCGCCTCGTCGACAGCCTTCATCACCCGCGAAGTCACAAGCCTCTCGAACGCCGCCCGCGGCCCCAACGAAACCCACCCGACCGGCTGCTTCCCGCGACAGGCAATCAACCCCGGCGGCGGCTCACCCTTCGCCAACTTGTTCAGCGCAGCCTTCCGATCCTTCGGCATCGAAGCCTTCGCAAACCGGTAATGCACACACCAACACCACTTCGCGACCGAGCAACCTTTGGCTTGGAACAGCGTCTCGATGTCGTCCCAGTTGGCTGCATTGAGCGGCTTGATCGACAGTCGCGGAACTCCACTCATCGCCTACCCATCCAGCTTCCTAAGGCGTCTGATATGGAATCTTCGATGCAGCAATGGGGGTGCCGCTTCCGTAGCTGTGCGCGTTTAGTAGGTCGCCCACGCTGACCTGAGAGACATGGGCGTTTCGACTTGGCCCTACTAATACCTTGGCAATTGGCAGCACGTTAGAACCGTCCGGTGGCCTAAAGTGAAGCGGCAGGTGGCGCGACATCAACGTTTGCTTCTGACGAAACTTCAGATTCTTAACGTCCCCGGGCTGAAGTCGATGCATTATCCGCCACTCATGCTCCGCTTGAAATGCAGCGTCCTTTAGTATCGGCCCGAGGTAAACTAGTGAGTTTCGCCACGCACCTAAGAACTGGTTGATCCAAGCGGCTAACGCACTATTCCGGTTCGGATTTGCAGCTAAGGACTGCGTAAATGATCTAACGACTTCTGCAGCAAT
>JANNEL010000261.1:0-1753 GCA_031378595.1 Alphaproteobacteria bacterium | reverse complement strand
TCCTCCCCCGCCCTTACTCAGATATGAAACGCATCTGGATTCGTAGAGTTTGGAAGAGCGGGCGAGGACGCCCGCGATCCCAGGAGTTCTATGCCGTACGGCGCAGCACCCGGCCTGCGCGGGCGGTTGTCGGGTTGCCGTCTTGCACTGTGCATTTGCCGTTTGTGTAGACGGCTTTGATGCCGATTGGCATTTTCTTGGGGTCTTCGAAGGTGCCGGTGTCGACGATCTTCTTCGGGTCGAAGAGGACGAGGTCGGCGGCGGCGTCTTTCGCGATCACACCACGGTCATGCAAGCCGAATTTCTTTGCCGAGAAACCCGTCATTCGGTGGATCGCTTCGGCCATCGGGAACAGGGCTTCGTCGCGGGCATAGTGACCGAGGACGCGGGCGAATGTGCCGTAGAGGCGCGGGTGCGGTTTGCCGTCGAGCGTCGGGATGCCGTCGGAGCCGATCATCGTGCTCTTGTGGCGCATCACGGTGCGCACGTCTTCTTCGCGCATCATGTGGATGATGACGGTGGCGCCGGGTGCGTGCTTTAGAACATGTGTTGCTGCGGCGGGTGCTTCGCAGCCCATGGCGGTCGCGATGTCGGCGATCGAGCGGCCTTCCCATTCGCCGTGACCTTGGGCGGAGGCGATGACGATGTTCTTCGGTGCGGTCTCGCGCCCGGGCCCGCCGAGCGCGCCGTCGCGGAAGACGGCGCCGAGCGATGTGCTGCCTGCCGTGTAGGGGTATTGGTCGGCGTGGACGCTTTGGCCTTTCGCCTGCGCATCCTCGATGAGTTTCAGGGACTGGGTGACAAGGCCCCAAGCGCGTTCGCCGGAGGCTTTGTGGTGCGATATCTGCACCGGCACGCCGGCGCGTTCGCCGATCTCGATCGCCTCGGCGACGGATGAGAGGAGGCCCAGACCTTCGTCGCGCATGTGGGTGGCGTAGAGCGCGCCGGTGCCGCGCAGGAGACTTGCGAGTTCCACGAGTTCGTCGGTGCGGGCGTGGCGGCCAGGGTCGTAGATCAAGCCCGACGACATGCCGACGCAACCGGCTTCCAGACCTTCAGTCACGATCTTTTTCATCGCGGCCATTTCGGCGCCGGTGGGTTCGCGCGCGTCGAGGCCCATGGAGGCATGGCGCGCAGTGCCGTGGCCGATGAGTGTCGCGACGTTCACTGCAGGCGGGTTTGTTTCGAGCGTTTTCATGTAGCCGCGAAAGCCCTCCCATTGCGGCAGAGGGCGCGGATCGACGGTGGCGGCGAAGCGCGAGGCGGGTTTCCACGGCGCGGGGCCGAAGCCGCAATTGCCGACGACGACCGTTGTCACGCCGCCCAACGTTTTGAACGCCATGTCCGGGTGCAACACGACCGCGAAATCGTCGTGTGTGTGCACATCGATGAAACCCGGCGCGAGCGCCAGGTTTGTGCCGTCGACAATTTCGCGTGCGGATTGTTTTGTGGAACCGACCGCTGCGATCTTGCCGTGTTCGAGCGCGACGTCGCCACGACGCGAGGGCGCACCGGTTCCATCGAAGATTTCGGTTTCGCGGATGATGAGGTCGTACATCGGCAGATCTCGAAGCGATTCACGCAGATGTGAGCGTAGCTGGCTCCGACTTTACAGTGTGAATTTTTGTCGATGGTGCGTGTTGCGCGCTTTTGCGAATTGCGTGTCGCGTGCGTTCTCGGTTATCTCAATCCTTGGGGCCGGGGGGCAGGATGAGTAAGGGCGAGTTCTCGACCAATTTTGAGCGCGTGCACC
>JANNEL010000150.1:0-8805 GCA_031378595.1 Alphaproteobacteria bacterium | reverse complement strand
TGTTTCTCCACGTGCTGCATCTTGCGTGCGCGTCTTGGCACTTCGCCGCCCGCAGGTGAATCCGAGGCCACCGAAATACGACGGGACACCCTCCGCCCGCGCAAGCGGTAGGTCAAACCGCGAGCCCTGCGCCAACGCGGCGCGGCAAATCCGCCCGTATCATTCGGTGATACATCGCGCTTGACAGATGTATCGCACCATGATACAAGACAATTGTGATCGGAAGTTTTCGCGACAAAACCACGGCGGCGGTCTTTGCCGGCGAAAGTCCGAAGGGCTTTCCGGCCGGCTTGGTCAAAGTGGCACGCCGGAAGTTGCGCTACCTGAACGCTGCGGCCGAGCTCGCCGATTTGCGTGCTCCACCGGGTAACCGGCTGGAAGCATTGGCGGGCGACCGAAAGGGCCAACATTCGATCCGGATCAACGATCAGTTCCGGGTTTGCTTTGTATGGACGAAGGAAGGTCCCGTGGACGTCGAGATCGTGGATTGCCATTAAAGGACGATTGCGCATGCCCAAGACTCTCAAACCCATGCATCCCGGCGAAGTCTTGCGGGAGGAGTTCCTCGTGCCGCTGAAGATGTCGGCGGGCGCGCTGGCCAAGACGTGCGGCTTGCCCCGCACGCGGATCGAGCGCATTGCGGCCGAGCAAACCGGCATCACCGCAGACACGGCGCTTCGCCTCGGCAAAGCGTTGGGCACCACGGCGCAGCTGTGGCTCAATCTGCAGAACGACTACGACGTTCAGATCGCCAAGCGCGGTCTCGGCAAAATCCTCGATCGGATCGAGGCGGTCAACTAGAAGGCGCCGCGGGAGGCTCGCCCGTTACAGCGCCACCCACCGCCCTCATCCGCCGCGCTGAATATTTCGTCCGTAGAAGATTTCGCCGATTTCGTGATTGACGCGGCCGCGGATGAGTTTGGCTTCGCGCGCCGTCAGGTCCGCCTCGCCCGCGCCGAAGAGATACGTGTCGAGGTCCAGTTCCTTCAGCCGCATCTTCGTATGGAAGATGCTCTCTTGGTAGACGTTCACGTCGACCATGTCATAGCGGTCCTGGATGCCGGGCGAGATGAAATTTTGGATCGAGTCGATCGCGTGGTCGATGAAGTGCTTCATCCCCCGCACATTGCGCGTGAAGCCGCGCACGCGATAATCCATCACCACGATGTCGGACTCGAAACTTTCGATCAGAAAGTTCAGCGCCTTCAGCGGCGAGATCCGCCCGCACGTGCTGACGTCGATATCGGCGCGGAAGGTCGAGATGCCGGCATCCGGGTGCGTCTCGGGATACGTGTGCACGGTGATGTGGCTCTTGTCCAAGTGGCTAACGACGGTGGCCTTCTTGGGCGTGGCGAGGCCGTCGTGATGGCCCTCTGAGATCAGCATGGTGACGCTGGCGCCTTGCGGATCGTAATCCTGCTTGGCCACGTTCAGGATTTGCGCGCCGATGATGTCGGCAACCTCGGTCAAGATCGCGGTCAACCGCTTGGCGTTATAGACCTCGTCGATATACTCGATGTATTCGCTGTTCTCCGCCTTCGTGCGCGCGTAGCAGATGTCGTAGATGTTGAACGACAACGACTTGGTCAGGTTGTTGAACCCGTGCAGCTTAAGCTTCGTATTGCTGGTCGGCTTTACCTTCGCCACGGATGGCTCTCCCCCTTAAGGTGGGCGTCATGGATACAGATTTGGGTCCGGGCTTTCCAGGGCTGAGATTGCCGCCGTAAGACCGTTTTCGGTGAAGTCCGAACCGAACCCGAACGATGGAGAGATCGAGTGCTTTGGGACGGATTGGAGCCGGCACCGGTCACAACCCGCCAACATGTGAGAGCGCAAGCGGAAACACGGGGACAGCTTATATTCCCCCGCGATCCTTGGCGCCTCGCCCTAGCTGCGACAGGCTGTCAGCGGCAAGTCGCGCTTTGACTTTCGTATAGCTTAGGCTGATGATGCGCTCCTCGATGCGATGCGTCCGCCGTGGGCGTGTCTTCCCGCGCGGTCCGGCCGCGCGCGGCTGCGACTTGAAAACCAAATCCGATTCACTGCACTGTTCGGACGGTTCGCCGTAGCGAACCGTTCAGCGCTCGCGATGGCCGAGCTTCGCGGTGCAAGCGAAAGCACCGGCTCCACGTGAAACGGCACAAGTGGCACATGTGTGCCGCTGCGCCACTTGTGCCAGTTGGCCGGTCACTCAGTGCAATTTGCAGCTTTCGACCTGGCGAATTAAGCATGGCGCCATCTTTTCACCGTCAGCGCGGTTGAGATTTGCTTTGGGTACCGTAGGTTGGCCCGTCCCTCGAACCCCCAGGGTCCCGCATGAGCCGAGTTCCGCATGGCGGTTGACCGCCTGGATGCCGTCGTCATCGGCGCGAGCGTCGAAGGCTTGGTCGCGGCTGCTGCGCTGGCGACGGCCGGGCGGGCCGTGACGGTCGTCGAGCGGCGCGCGGATGCGACAGCGCTGGGCGAAGGGGCCGATGCCGTGATCAGCGCCGGCGTCGTGCGCGAGTTGGATCTTACATCGCATGGACTTCGGTTTGCGGCGGCGCCGCCGATCGTCGGCGTCAGCGGTGAGCGCGCGCTGATCCTCTGGCCGGAGCTGCACGCGGCGCAGGCGAGTATCGCCGCGCTGTCGGGGCGGGACGCTGAAGCGCTTCAAGGGTTCTATGTGCGGCTCGCAAGAGCGGCCACGCCGGACGAGCAGTCGGCGGGCGCATGGCTCGCCTCTGCGCAGGCTGAGCCCAGCGAGGCGATGTTGTTCCGGCTGACGTCGGTTGCGCGCTTGCTTGACGAGGCGTTCGACAATGAGCTTCTGAAAGGCCTGTTGGCGCAAGGCGCGATCCTGGGCACCGGCGCTTCTCCGTATGCGCCGGCATCCGGGCAGTTGCTGACGCGTCAGTCGTTGCTGGCGCACGCGGCGCCCGAGGCCGGGCACCGGTTCGTGGCAGGCGGCGAGCGGCGGTTGCGCCAGGCGTTGCTCGCGCTGCTCAAGTTCTACAACAACGCCGATGTCATGTTCGGCGCCGAGGCGAAGGAGATTGCGACGGAGCGCGAGGCAGCGTCGGGCGTGGTGCTCACCGACGGTCAAGTTTTGCGCGCGCCGCTGGTGATCTCGACCTTGGCGCAGGAGCGCGCTGGCGCGATGCTCACCGGCTTGAAGCGCGCGCGTCCGGCGCACCTTCCCCCGAGAGCGTCTGTCGAGCCCGCACAGGTCAAGTTGACGATCGGCGCTCTGCCAAAGCTGCCCGGTGTCGATGCGGCTACGCTGGCTTCTGGGGCGATTGTGAGACTCAACCCGTCGCTCGCGCGGCTGGCGGCGGCGCATGGCGCGTTTTGCGGGCTGTCGCTGCCGATGCAACCCTGTCTCGACTTGCGGTTTGTACCGCGCGCGGAGGCCAAGGCGCGTTGGGACCTTCATGTCGCGATGCCGTACGTGCCTGCCACCACGACCGAGGGGCCGTGGAGCGCGGCACGGCGTGACAAGCTGCGCGGGCTGATGGTGCGGGCGATCGACGAGTTGTCCGCGGGCTTCGGTGCTTCGATCGAGTCGGCCGAGATGCGCAATCCGCCGGAAGCCGACAGCCTGCTCGATATCGGCGCAGCAGCGCTGATGGCTTCGCAAGCGGCGCTCGACCAAACGGCGGTGCCGGAGGCACACGGGCCGGCGGCGTTGTCGTTGCTCAAAGGGCTGACTGTCGTGGAGCCGACGTTTTACGGCGGCATCGGCGATGTCGGCTTGCAGGCGGCGGCGACGGGCTCGTTGGTCAAGGCGCGCGCCGATGCGTAGTGCAAGCCAGGCGAGCGATGTGATCGTGATCGGCGCAGGCGTCAACGGCCTGATCTGCGCGACGTTGCTTGCGCAAGCGCGGCGGCGCGTGACCGTGGTTGAGGCTGAGGCGCATGCGGGTGGCGCGTGCAAGACGATTGAGTTGGTCGCCGGACATCGCGTCTCCGGGTTGGCGCATTTGATTGGGCCGTTGGACGCGCAGCTGATGAAATCGCTTCGGTTGCACCGGTTTGGGTTGACGCTGTCGGCGAAGAACATTTCGACAATCGCAATGTCGCCGGACGGGCGGCACATCACGCTCGACGGCGACTTGCGGCACACCGCGCAGGCGCTTGCCGTGCACAGCCAGGCGGATGCGAAAGCCTGGTCGCACTATGACGGGCGGCTGCGCAAGGCGGCACAGCAGATCGAGCGGTGGGTGCAAGGTGTTCCGGGTGGCGCGGCGGAGCAGGCGAAGGCGGGGCTATTCGGCGGACGCGCGACTTCAAAGAACGGCGCGTTGGATGCCGAGGTTGCGAGCTTCATCGATGCGTCGATTGCCGAGGTGCTCGATGCGGAGTTCGAGACGCCGCTTCTGAAAGGAGCGCTGGCGTTCGATGCGGTGTTGGGAAGTGCGCTGCCGCCGCGTGCGCGCGGGACCGCATTGCTGGCGGCGATGCGGCGGGCAATCAACGCCGACACGACGGAAGGCTACGTGCATCCGCAAGGCGGCGCTGGTGCCTTCACAAGCGCCTTGCTGAAAGCCGCCGAAGGTGCCGGTGTGCGCGTCAAGTTGAACGCGCGCGTGCGGCATCTGCTGTTCGACAATGGGCGCGTTGCGGGTGTGGAGTTGCAGACTGGCGAGGCGATGCACGCAGCCACGGTCGTCTCGAGCCTCGATCCGAAGACGACGTTGCTGCAGTTCGGCGCGTCGCGGCATTTGCCGCTGGCGATGAAGCGGCGGCTGAACGGCTTTCGCGTGGAAGGGTGCACGGCGAAGGTGAACTTGGCGCTGGCCGGTTTGCCGTCGTTCAAGGGCATCGACAAGCGGCTTCTGAAAGAGCGGCTGATCCTGTGCACCGGTATCGATCAGCTGGAGCGGTCGTTCGCTGCGTACGAGCAGGGCTCGTTCTCGCCCGACCCGGTGATGGAGATCACCATTCCCTCCACGCACGACACGACCTTGTCGGCGGGACAGCATGTGCTTTCGGCGCACGTCTTCTATGTGCCGAAGAATCTGGCGAGCGGTTCGTGGGACAAGGCGAAGGCGAATTTGATGTCGTGTGTCGGCGGCGTCCTTCGGCAGTACGCGCCGGAGCTTCCCGACATGATCCTTGCCGCCGACGTGTTCGTGCCGCGCGACATCGAGGCGATGGCAGGCACGGTCGGCGGGCACTGGCACGGCGGCGATCTTTCGCTGGATCAGTTGGGGCTGATGCGGCCCGCCGTCGGTTTGAGCCGGTATGAGACGCCGGTGCCGGGCTTGTTCCTGTGCGGTGCGGGTACGCATCCGGCGGGCGGCATCACGGGCATCAACGCGCGCAACGCGGCCAGCGTCGTGCTCGCCGCCGAGGTGCGCGCATGAGCGATTTTTCCTCGCGCGCATCTTTGGCCACGCCGCTGCATGCGCGGACGGCCGAGTTGTGCGCGACGAACCATTGGACGGAGGAGGAAGGCTTCACCGTTCCCGCCGTCTATTCGTCGTTGCGCGAAGAGCAGGAGGCGCTGGTCACGCGGGTCGGCATGAGCGACTTGTCGGCGCGGCAGTGTTGGCTCGTCGAAGGGCCCGATGCCGGCATTTACTTGAGTTGGCTTTCGATCACTGACGTGACGCGGCTTGAGGCGGGGCAGACGGCGCGCACGCTCTGGTGCGACGACGCTGGCTTCGTACGCGGCGAGGGCGTGATCGTGCGGTTCGCTGCCGCCTCGTTCGAGGTGCGCACCGCCGTGCGCGACTTCGCGTGGATCGCGGACGGCGCGCGCGGGTTCGACGTGAAGGTCACGAACGGGACCGGCACGCGCGCCGCGATCGGCGTGCGCGGTCCTCTCACCGCTGCGCTCGCGGCAGCGTCCGGGTTGACGGGCGATGGGACGGGCGGCGGTCAAAGTGCGCGCGCGGCGTGGCGGCCGGCGCAAGTGGCGCTCATGCGCGATGCATCCGGCGACGGGCTCGAACTTTGGACCGGCGCGGACGACGGCATCGTCGTGTGGGACCGGCTGTGGAAAGCGGGCGCGGGCTTGGGCGTCGCCGCTGTCGGTGCGGAGGCGCTGGAGGCGCTGCGCGTCGAAAGCGCCATCGCACGTGCCGGTGTCGATTGGCTGCCCGCGCAGCTTGCGCGCGGTTCGAGCGATTTGCGCTTGCCGGGCGACCTGGGCGTGGGCCCGGATCTGACGCGGCGCTTCAACGGCGTAACGGCGCTCACCGGTCACCAGCAAGCGGGGCGTCCGGTGCTCGTGCATCTTTCCGCCGATGAACCGATCGGTGTGGGCGCTGTCACCGTGCGCAATGCGACGGTTGGCACGATCACCTCAAGCTGCTGGTCGGAAGGCCGCGGTGCCGCGTTCGCGCTCGGTTGGCTCGAAGCGGATGCGGTGAAGCCGGGGATCAAAGTTACCGCGCTCGCCAAGAGCGGCACGGTGCAAGCCGAAATCGTGCGCGCCGTCTTTTCGTAAAGCGCAGTGTCGGCGACGAGGCGCTTGCCCTGGGAGCGCAGGCGTCCCGCCTGCTCTTCACAGCGCGTCCAAACGCGCCGCGCGTGAAGATTCAGCAAGGGCAAGCGGGACGCCTGCGCTCCCAGGGCAGGTGTCTCTTTGCAAGCGTCGTGACCTACGACAAAGTCAGCCTTTCACGATCGCCTTGGCGCGCCGATAGCGCAGCCTAACAGGAACCCTTGACAAATGTAGCTACATGTGGCTACAATTTCGATCATGAAGACCGTATCCATCCGCGATGCCAAGAACCGTTTGACCGAGCTTGCCCGCGAGGTTGAGCGGGGTAAGACCGTCGTGGTCACGCGCAATGGGAAGCCGGTGTTCGATCTTGTGCCGCACCGCCCCCGAAAGGGCGGCTTGAATTGGGGGGCGATCTCGGCGTTCAAGCGAAAGTACAAGGTCAAGACGATTGTGGGGCCGATCCCTGACGATTTCGATGATCCGTTGCCGGAGGATTTCTTGATCCGGCCGTTGCCGCTCCCGCGCAAATGAGGGTTCTTCTCGACACGCACATCCTGCTTGCAGTGATCAGAGAGGAAGCCGACAAGCTCTCGCCGCCGATCAAGAAGTTGCTCGACCGTGAAGACACGGAAGCTTTCGTGAGCGTAGCGAGCCTTTGGGAGGCTGCGATCAAATGGCGGCTCGGTAAGTTGCCGCTGCCCTCACCGCCCGAGCGATTGCCTGAGTTGGTTGAAGATATCGGTTTTGTGCAGGTGCCCGTTCTCGCGTCGCATGCGGTTGCGGACGTGGCGCCGGAGCCAGCCACGCGCGACCCGTTCGACCGTTTATTGCTGGCGCAATGCAAGGTGGAGGGGTTTCGCTTGCTCACCACAGACCGCGCACTCGCTGTGCATCCGCTCGCGGTGGCGTTGGGGTAGGTGTCAGCCTTTCGCGATCGCTTCCGCGCACCTTTGTGCCGTGATCACGCAGCTCAATAGGAACGTACCCTCCAGCGCGCGGATGCTGCGTTTGCAGCCGCCGCTGAAGCCGGCTACTTCGCCGACGGCGTAGAGGTTGGGGATTTGCGCTCGCTTGGTTGGAGGCGGACGCCGTGAAGCCGGGGAGCAGGGTCACGGCGCTGGCTAAGAGCGGCACGGCGCAGGCGGAGATTTTGCGCGCCGTCTTTTCGTAGGTCGCAGTCGCCCCGACAAGGCGCCTATCCTGGGACCGCGGGCGTCTCGCCCGCTCTTCGTGGCGCTTCCAATCTCACCGTGCGGGGAGATTCTGGAAGCCTAACGTTCGATGACTTGCCAGCCGTTCGCAGCACGCTTGATCGAGAAACGGCGTGCGCCAGCGTCGCTCCAAGACAATGAGGGTACGGCTTCGAGGTCAACGTGCTCGTTCGAGCGCCAGCCGAGGATGGAGAATGACGCTTCGCCGTAACCGTCGGTGAGTGGTTTGGACCATTCGAGAATGAACCTACCACCGTGACGGCGCCAGATACTCGTCCTCGGTTGGCCTGAGTAGTAGCCGTCTTCACCGTAGACGAGTTCGAGCGCGGTATCGCCGTTTGGCGAGAAGTACGGATCACTCTCTAGCTGCGTCAGCTTGCCGGAGCGATCATCTATGATGATGTGCTCCCCACCTTCATAATGGTACTGGTGGACGACAAAGACGCCGTGTGCCCTTTCGTAGCGAATGAACTCGTAGCCATAGCAACTTGAGGTCTTTGGCAAATCATCAAAGCATGATGGACCGTCGGTCAGTGTTTGTATTTTTCCTGACGTAAGGTGTAGCAACAGCTTCGTACCGTTGCGTTCAGCTGCGCCGCCTGCGGCCTCGACACTCGGCGCTTCACGGTCCACGATCATGGAATTGTCCGCTGCCATAACAGGTGCTGCAGCGACTACGATCACGACTGCAAAACGTTGAAGAGCCAACACGGTGACATTCCCGAACCGATCGGGACTGTCCAGCAACACCGTGCTTGCCGTCAATGTCTCTGTGTGCGCCTGCACACATCGAAAGGAAGAGCGGGCGGGACGCCCGCGGTCCCAGGACTGGCGCCTTCTCGAATGCGCGGCGATTCACGATCATCCTTTCACGATCGCCTCGGCGCATCTTTGCGCGGTGATCACGCAGCCTAGGAGGAACGTTCCTTCTAGCGCGCGGATGCCGTGGCTGCCGCCGCCGCCGAAGCCCGCCGCTTCGCCGACGGCGAAGAGGTTGGGGATCGGGCGCTCGTTGCCGTCGAGGGCGCGGCAGCGCAGGTCGGTGACGATGCCGCCCAGCGACTTGCGCGTCACGATGTGTTCGCAGATTGCGATCAGCGGGCCGCCTTTCGGGTCCAGGATGCGCTGGTCTTTGGCGAGGCGCATGCGGTCGGCGCG
>JANNEL010000133.1:0-7265 GCA_031378595.1 Alphaproteobacteria bacterium | reverse complement strand
TACAAGACCGGAACGCCGCCGACTGCGCCGCAGGTGATGTCGGGGTTGAGCCCGCAGTTGACGCTTGAAGCGGCGATTGCGCTTGAGGGTGGGTTTCCGGGTGTCGCGGCGGCCACGGTCGACGAGCTCGTTTACATTGCGCTGAAGGGTGCGGCTGTCGCGGGAGACGAACAAGTCCTCGAGTTCGCGAAGTCGGACGCCAACGCGGAAGCGGCGAAGGCGAAGGCTGGGTTGCAGAAGTTCGTGAACCAGTTCGATTCGCTGGAGACGGCTTATCTGTCGAAACCGCGCGTGCTGCTGGAGCGGTATGCGGGCGATTACGATCACTTGGCGCGCGTCAAGGAATGGTCGTCGGGGGACGACGAATTATGAGCGTCCACGAACAACACCTCGCGACCGATCCGTGGACGTCCGTTTGGGTGTCGGCGAACGCAGGCTCGGGCAAGACGCACGTGCTGGTCGACCGGATCGCGCGACTGTTGCTCGACGGTAGCCCGCCCGACCGGCTGTTGTGCCTGACGTTCACGCGCGCTGCCGCGGCCGAGATGTCGACGCGGCTGTTCAAGCGGCTTGGCGCTTGGACATTGATTCCGGACGACGAACTCGCGGCGGATTTAGAACAGCTGACCGGCAGCGATGCGAACGAGCTGATGCTGGAACGGGCGCGGCGGTTGTTTGCCGAGGCGCTGGAGTCACCGGGTGGCTTGCGCATTCAGACAATTCACGCGTTTTGCGAGCGCTTGTTGAAGCGCTTTCCGCTTGAGGCCGGTGTCGTGCCGCAGTTCTCCGTGCTGGACGAGCGAGCGACGGAGGAGTTGATCGACGAGGCGAAGGATATCGTCTTGCGTCAAGCGGCCACGACGGATGCGGCGCTGGCGGCTGCAATCGCAGCGCTGACGGCGTATGCGGGCGAGGAGCGGTTCGACGAGCTTATGCGAGGGATCGCGGGCGAGCGGGGTTGGGTTGAGGCGTTCCTCGATCGTGCGTCGCCGCTTGACGGCGCGTTGCGCCACTCTGTCGGGCTCGATCTCGCCGCGAACGAGCGGTCGATTTTGGACGATACGCTGGCGGCGCTCGATCCTGCTGCGTTGACGCGTGTTGTGGCGGCGCTGTCGCGCGGTTCGGAGGCGGATCGAAAGCGGGCGGAGACGATCCGGCGCTTTGGCGCGGAGCGGGATCGGGCGCGGTTCGAACGGTTCTTGGACGTATTCCTGACGCAGGAGGGCAAGCGACGGAAGGCACTTGCGACGAAAGCTGTGCTTACGAACGAGCCGGCTGCCGGCAATTTGCTGGATCAGTTCGGCGATGTTGCCGAGGGCGCGCGCGACCGGTTGAACGCGTTGTTCGTGGCTGAGACGTCGGGCTATTTGCTCACCGTCGCGCACGCTATGTTGCGTGCTTATGCGGGGCTGAAGAACCGGCGCGCGGTGCTCGACTACGACGACTTGATCGCGCACGCGGTCGCGCTGTTTTCGAGCCCAGGTGCGGGATGGATCCTCTACAAGCTCGACGGCGGGATCGACCACATTTTGGTGGATGAGGCGCAGGACACCAGCCCGCGTCAGTGGGAGATCATCAAGGCGATCGCGGAGGAGTTCTTCGCGGGCAAGGGTGCCGATCGCGCGCAACGCGTCGTTCAGCGTACGGTGTTCTCGGTCGGCGACACGAAGCAGTCGATCATGTCGTTCCAAGGTGCGCGGCCCGCGTCGTTCGCCGAGACGCGCACGGTGATCGAGCAGCAAGCCTTTGGCGCCAAGGTCGACTTTGCGCGCGTGCCGTTGGTCAATTCGTTCCGCACCGCGCCGCGCATCCTGCAGTTCGTCGACGAGGTGTTCGGCGACGCGGCGGTGCGCGAGGGCGTGCTGTTCGACGAAGACGACGTGCGGCATGTGGCTGTTCGGCGCGACATTCCGGGGCTCGTCGAGCTTTGGCCTGTGGTGAAGCCGCCTGACTTGCCGGAAGCGGAGATGTGGGATGCGCCGAAGGATCGCGTCGCGGCCGATCATCCGGCGGTGACGTTGGCGCAGACGATTGCCACGCGCATCGCGCAATGGATCGAAGGCGGCGAGGCCGTGTTCGACAAACAGTCGCAGCGGCTGCGGCCTATGACAGCCGGCGACGTGATGGTGCTGGTGCGGCGGCGCAATCTGCTTGCGGAAGAAATTATCCGCCAATTGAAACGACGTTCGATTCCGGTTGCGGGCGCGGACCGGTTGAAGTTGGCCGAACACATCGCGGTCATGGATTTGATCGCGCTGGCGCGGTTTGCGCTCATGCCACGGGACGACTTGACGCTTGCGACGGTGCTGAAGAGCCCGCTCTGCGGGATCGACGAGGACGCGTTGTTCGAGCTTGCGCACGGCCGCACGCGGCCGCTGTGGTCGGTGCTGCGGGACAAAGCGCACGATCCGCGGTTTGCTGACGCCTTGTTGTTCCTCGATCGCGTGTGGGATCAGGCCGATCGCCTGCCGCCGTATGAGTTCTTTGCCAGTGTGTTGGGCGAGATGGGTGGCTGGACGAAGATGCTGGCGCGGCTTGGCTTCGATGCCGCCGATCCGATCGAGGAATTCTTGAATGCGGCTTTGGAGTTCGAGCAGGCGCATACGCCCTCGCTAGAGGCGTTCCTGCACGCGATCGAGAACACGCAGACCGAGATCAAGCGCGATCAGGATCGAGGTGAAGGGTCTGTGCGGGTGATGACGGTGCACGCGGCAAAGGGGCTTGAGGCGCCGGTCGTCATTTTACCGGACACCTGCACGACGCCACGGCACGGGCGGCACGACAAGGATTTGCTGGACGCCGAGCGCGTGCCGCTTTGGAAGATCGAGGTGAAGCGCGACGATCCGGTGCGAGCGAAAGCGCGTGCCGATGGCAAAGAAGACCGGATGCGTGAGTACCGGCGGCTGCTCTATGTGGCGCTGACGCGTGCGCGCGACCGTCTCTATGTGTGCGGCTATGAGGGCCGTGACGGGCGCGAACGCGGGTGCTGGTTCGACGTCGTTTCGGCGGCGATGACCAAGCTCGATGCGGATCAAGTCGTTGATGAGACGGGTGCGGTTCGGCACCGCTTCGGCGAGATACCACTTCCGGAACAGCGGCGTGCGGCTTCCGCCGCTGCAGTGGTGCCGGCGCTTCCGGCGTGGTTGCGCGAACATGCGCCGCGGGAGCGCACGATCGAACGCGTCGAACCGTCGGTCGTGTTGCCGTCCGTGCGTCGGCGCGGTGACGGTGCGGGCGGCGGCTTGGAGCGGGGCCGCGCGATCCACCGGGCGTTGGAGCGGCTTGGGTCCGCGACCGCGGAACGGTGGAGCGACATTGCGCGCGAAACGGCGCTTGGGTTTATCGACGATCCAGTGTTGGCGCAGGCAGCGGTGAACGAAGCGTTGGCAGTGCGGCGCGATCTGTTGCTCAGTCATTTGTTCGCGCCGGGGTCTTATGGCGAGGTGCCGTTGCGCGGGCTTGTCGATTGGCGCGGTAAGACGGTCGATGTCGCGGCGCGGCTCGACCGTGTTGTCGTGCGCGAACGCGATGTGCTGATCGTCGAGTTCAAGACCGACAGGGTGGTGCCCAAAGCCCTTTCGGCGATCCCTTCGTACTATGTAGCGCAGCTGGCGCTTTACCGGATGGCGGTTGAGCGGCTGTTTCCGGGGCGGGCTGTGAATTGCGCCATTCTCTGGACGGTTGAGCCGCGCCTTGGGTTACTGCCCTCAAGCTTGCTTCAGGAGACCGTGAGCGCGCTTGACCCCCCGGCAGGGGGTACCTAGATTTTGTACCCAAGCTATTGCAAAGGACGATGACAATGCCCTCCAAAGTAACGGATGCCAGTTTCGACAAGGACGTGCTGAATTCGTCGACGCCGGTTCTGGTGGATTTCTGGGCCGAGTGGTGCACGCCGTGCCGTCAGATCGCGCCTGCGCTCGAAGAATTGTCGGGCGAGATGGGCGGGAAAATCTCGATCGCGAAAATGAACATCGACGAGAATCCGACGATCCCGACGCGATTCGGCGTGAAGAGCATTCCAACGTTGATGATCTTCAAGGGTGGCCAGGTCGCGGCGACGAAGGTCGGTGCGCTCTCGAAACAACGCCTCAAAGAATGGATCGATTCGGCGCTCTAAAATTGCCGCAGAAATGCGAAACCGCCCCGACTTTTGGGGCGGTTTTTTGCATCCAGAGATGACTCGACGAGGCTGCGGAGATGCGCCTACGGTCGCTGCCCCATAGAGATTTACGATTCGAGGAAACCGATGAGCGTGACCGTTACAGATGCGACGTTTCAGCGTGACGTCCTGGGATCGCAGAAGCCCGTGTTGGTCGATTTTTTCACGGAGTGGTGTGCGCCGTGCAAGCCGCTCGCGGTTTCGCTGGACGAGCTTTCGGGCGAGATCGGCGACAAGATTACGATCGTGAAAGTGAATGCCGAGACGAGCCCCACGGTCACAAACAAATACGGCGTGCGCGGGTTTCCCACGATGCTGATCTTCAAGGGCGGCGAGGTTGCGGCTTCGCGCAGCGGCGCGATCCCCAAGAACAAGATCCGCGAGTGGATCGAGCAAAGTATTTAGGCGCGCTCTAAGCGGCTAAGCGTTTTCGCGTAGGACGGCGCCGGCGAGGCGCAGCGAGCCGCAGAGGACGATGCGCGGCGGCGTTTTCGATTTGACCATTTGGCTGCGCGCTTCGATCTGCAGCATCGCGTCTTCAATCGAGGGTGCGGGGTGCGCGTCGAGGCCTTCAGCACGCGCGGCATCGTAAAGTTGCCCGGCGCCCAGACTGCTGGCATCGCCCGGGATTTCGACCGTGGTGACGTGTTTGGCGAGGCCGCGGAACGCCGCGAAGAAGCCGCGCGGATCTTTCGTTTGGAGCATGCCGCAGACCAGGTAGAGCGGGCGCGGCTGCGTCTCCTCAAGGTCGGCGATGGCGTGGGCGAGGGCGCGGCCGCCGTGCGGATTGTGCGCACCGTCGAGCCAGATCTCCGCGTCCTTCGGCGCGGCGTTGACCAGCGGACCGCGCGTCAGGCGTTGCATGCGGGCCGGCCACTCGACGCTCATCAAGCCGTCTTCGAGCGCGCGGTCTTCGACGGCAAAGGTCGACGCTTTGCGAAGCGCCGCGATGGCAAGCGCCGCGTTGACGATTTGGTGCGCGCCGGGGAGGCGCGGCATGGGCAAGTCGATCAGACCGTTCTCGTCTTGGAACACCATGCGGCGGTGTTCTTCGTAGGCCATGAAGTCCTGGCCCCAAATCGCTAGCGGTACGTCGCGGCGCGATGCGAGGCCTTCGATGAGCTCGCGCGCCTCGTCGGTTTGCGGCCCGAGGATGCATGGAACCTTCGGCTTCAAGATGCCGGCCTTTTCGGCCGCGATCGTTTTGATGTCGTCGCCCAGGTACTGCTGATGGTCGAGGTCGATGGGCGTGATGATCGTGACGGCAGGGCGCTCGATGACGTTCGTCGCGTCGAGGCGGCCGCCCAAGCCCACTTCCAGGATCAGCGCGTCGGCTTTGCGGCGCGAGAAGGCGAGGAAGCCCGCGGCCGTGGTGATCTCGAAGAAGGTGATCGGATCGCTGCCGTTTGCGGCTTCGCATTCCTCGAGCAAGGCTTGCAGTTCGTCCTCGTCGATCAGCTTGCCGCTTAGGCGGATACGTTCATGGAAACGCACGAGATGGGGCGACGTGTAGACGTGGACGCGCTTGCCCGAGGCTTCCAGCATCGACCGCAAGAAGGCGCAGGTCGAGCCTTTGCCGTTTGTGCCGGCGACATGGATGACCGGCGGCAGGCGGCGCTCCGGGTTGCCCAGCTTTGTCAGCAGGCGCTCGATCCTGTCGAGCGACAGGTCGATGACCTTCGGATGAAGTTCCATCAGGCGGGCGAGGATTTCGTCGCTGGCCAACGCGTCCGGGGACGGGCCGCTCATAGTGTCGGCTGTTTGGGGCCCGCGTAAGACGGCATCGCGTACGGGCTTGTCTCGTAAGAGGGCCTTGCGGCGACGGCGCGCGCTGTCTTGCGTGTGAGCAGTTTCAAGATGCGCCCGATTGCTTCGCGCAGTTTGTGGCGATGGACGACCATGTCGACCATGCCGTGATCGAGCAGGTATTCCGCGCGTTGAAAACCTTCAGGCAGTTTTTCGCGGATCGTGTTTTCGATCACGCGCGGTCCCGCAAAGCCGATCAGCGCGCCAGGTTCGGATACGTGGATGTCACCCAGCATCGCGTAAGACGCGGTCACACCGCCCGTTGTCGGGTCGGTATGGCAGACGATGTAGGGCAAGCCCGCTTCGCGCAGCATCTGCACCGCGATCGTGACGCGCGGCATCTGCATCAGCGAAAGGATGCCTTCCTGCATGCGCGCGCCGCCGGACGCGGTGAACAATACGAACGGGGTCTTGTGATCGATCGCGGCGCGCATCGCGGCGATCAAGCCTTCGCCGACCGCCATGCCGAGCGAGCCGCCCATGAAATCGAACGATTGGATTGCGACGGTGGTGCGCACGCCCGTGATGCTTCCGCGGGCCGCCTTTAACGCGTCGAGTTCGCCGGTTTTTGCGCGCGCTTCGCGCAAGCGGTCGGCGTAGCGTTTTTCGTCCTTGAACTTCAGCGGGTCGAGCGGCACTTCAGGGAGCGCGATGTCTTCCCATGCGCCCTCGTCGAACAGTGTCTTCATGCGCGCTGCCGCGCCGATGCGCATATGACAGCCGCAATGCATGCAGACATAGGACGCGGCTTCGAGGTCGCGATGGAATATCATGCCGTCGCAAGATGGGCATTTGCGCCAGAGGTTATCGGGCGCGTCCGACTTCGCGCTCCAAAGCGATTTGATTTTCGGGCGGACGAAGTTGGAGATCCAATTCATGCCTGACCGCTACACCTGACCGAACAAGTTGTTTACCATATCCCCTGCGATCCGCCCCCTGTCAGTTGCGGGCGCTGTGGGCCGCGGTTGCGAGTCGACGAACCAAGCTTAGCACAGCTTCTGCCGCACCTGGCGAGACTTTGCCGCTGGCGTCGGTAAACCGGCCTATTTCGGTCACCAAAGCCGAGCCTACGACGGCTGCATCGGCCACCTTTGCGACGGCCTTTGCGTCCGCTTCAGTCTTAATGCCGAAGCCGACGGCTATAGGCAAAGATGTGGCAGCTTTGAGCGGTTTCAAGGCCTTGGCGACCGCCTCTGCGTCGATCCCCTTGCTGCCCGTCACGCCGGTGATCGACACGTAGTAGAGGAAGCCCGTCGCGCCATCGAGGACGGCGGGCAAGCGTTTCGCGTCAGTCGTGGGG
>JANNEL010000132.1:0-3845 GCA_031378595.1 Alphaproteobacteria bacterium | reverse complement strand
GGATCGAGCAGCCGGTTCACCCGCTCGCGCGGCAACAGCTTGCCCCGCTCCACATGCCGCGCGCGCGACCGCTCATCGCCGCCAAGCGACGCGGTCGCGACGTGCGCCGACAACTCGGCCGTCAACCGCCCCATCGCCATCGCATTGGCCTTGAAGCGTTCGTCGCGCGTGGACAGGGCGGAGGTGAGTCGGGACATGGGGAACCCGTTCGAGAGTGGTGAGTCGCAGTTATACGAGACCGGCGTTGGAAACCAACCCGTGAAGCCGGCTGCCCCTCAATGACCTCAGACCCTCAGCGGCACCGGCCCGTGCCGGCATTCGCCTCACCCGCGCGAAACGGCGGAAGCTTCCCGTCGAGATAGATGCGATAACGAGTGTGCTCGCGCGCACCTTCTTTGCCGGTGTCGATGAGCACAAACGCGGCCTGCGTCTTGGCGCTGGTCAGCTTGTACCAACTGAGCTTCTGTTCGGTGTAGACCTTGCCGCACCGCGCCAGCGTGACCGTGAAACCGTCCGCCCGAAACGCCTTCAGAAGCAGCGCCTCCTCGCCGCGCGGATGCGAGCCGCCCTCCTCCATCCTGAGCACGCGCGCCAACTTCGCGTCGCCCGTCGCCATAGTCGAGAAATCGCGCTTCGCGAGCGACACCATTCCGGTGCTGTTGAGCGACCACGGATTCGGATCATCGTCATACGCCAACTTCTCGTCATGCGGATAGAGCTTGCCCGGCGTCCACGCGAAGCCCGGCAGCCGTGTGCGCATCGTGTCCCACGAATAGGGCTGCGCCTCACCGCTGGCGGGGATCGCTGCTGCAATGGTTTTCGCAATCACTTGATGCGGCAGCGGCGACGACACCGGCTTGCCCGCCGCAACCGACGCGCCGCACGTCTCGCTATACATCGACAGTTCCGACGGATCGAGCCCCGGCAAATCCTGTCCGCTGCTGTAGCCAACGCCTTCGCAGTGTTTGGCGCCGCAGGACGTGGTGAGCGAAACGTAGCCGGCCGCTTTGCCGGCGTTCTTGACGCGCCACCATTTCGAATTGTGCTGCACGTCGTCCGGCTTGATTGGACACCGCGCGACCACGGGACTGAGGCCCGCACGCGTCATCGCGTCCACCAGCGCCGCCTCACCCACATGGGCGCCGCTATTCTTGACGTAGAAATTGAACGTCATCGTACGCGCGCCGGTCACCATGAGCGTCACGGGCTGCCCGCCGATCTTGGCGGCGCCATAGCGTGTGAAGCAGCCGCCGTCGGGCAAGCAGTCTTGCAGCATGTTGGGTGGCAGAGGTTTCCACGCGACGGCCTTGACCTCTTCGATCGACTGCCAATCGCTGCCATGCGCCATCATCCCTTTGATGAGGGCAACGACATCAGCGGCCGCCCTGCCGGTTGCCAACGCCGCACATGCGGCACCCGCCAACATGACCGAGGCCGCGATCGCCAAGAAAGTGCGTGAGACGTGCAAGTTGCCCTCCGTTAACGATTCTTGACGCAATCTAGACCGAAGCAACGGACGCGCGACATCCGGCACAGCCCGGCAGGCTCGGTCGCGGCAATCCTCCGCTCGAAAGTGGTAGTACTTTTGCGTAACGTCCGCCCATGGCACCAAAGCCTTACAACATCAATGGCACGTAGATACTGCCAAGCGGCGGTAACTGCGTCGAACTGGGGCGGTGGGGCAAGCAAGCAACGACCGGAGAAGTTGACGTTTACGGACTTCAACGTTTGGCGGCGAACTTGCAATCTCAACCAACTATACCAGGGCTTGGAACGTTCTGCCGGGAAGGTCCGACAATGCGTATGTTGGTCGTCGAAGACGACGAGAAAACGCTGAAGCTCCTTAAACAGGGGTTCTCCGAGCACGGTTTCGTCGTCGACGGCTACACAAACGGGGTCGATGGGTTAGACGCCGCGTTGACCCAGCATCACGACATGATCGTGCTCGATGTCATGCTGCCCGAAAAAGACGGTTGGCAAGTCCTTCAACAGTTGCGCATTGAAGACAAACACACGCCGGTTGTGATGCTAACCGCTCGCGACGCGGTGGAATACCGCGTGCGGGGCCTGAACGCAGGGGCGGATGATTACGTGGTCAAGCCGTTTGCGTTCTCCGAACTGCTTGCGCGGGTTCACAGCATTCTAAAGCGCCGCCGCCCAACAGTGTCCGAAAGTTTCGAGTTCGAAGACCTCGCCCTTGATCCGCGACGCTGCGAGGTGGTCCGCGGCGGGCAATCGCTGGAGCTGACTTCCAAGGAATTTCTGCTGCTCGAGCTCCTGCTTCGTCAGCAGGGAAACGTGCTATCGCGCGCTTTTATCGCGGAGCAAGTGTGGGACATGGCGTTCGATTGTGAGAGCAATGTCGTCGAGGTCAATATCCGTAGGCTGCGCGCCAAAGTCGACGACCCCCACCCGAGAAAGCTGATTCACACCGTTCGCGGACGCGGCTATGTTGTTCGTTGACCACACCGTCCAAGAATCTCGACTTGGCTGGACGCCTCGTCCTCTCTTCGGAGCCTGGCACACCGGCAGACGCAACGCGGTTTTTGCCTAATTTCCGGCCCGCCTGAAGGCACTCGAAGCTCAACTGGCGTGAGCGACGGTCATCAAAAGAAATTTATAGAAAATGGGAATAAGTTACGTTGTTATCTCAGCGTTATGTCCCCGTAATCGCAGCGACAGGTGCGCTCCGTACATTCGCTAACTAAGGGGTCCTGGTGGCGTAAACGCTGCCGGTAGTTCGGGTAGCCAAGATTCCGCCGGGTTTGGGCGGTGCGCGAGCGCAGAACTCGCAAGCGGCTGCACGTAGCGTTTTCTGTCATCCGGGACCTGCCCACGCGCGCGAAAGGTACCTGGCTATGGCCGTTACGTTTACAAGATCCGACCTCGACCGTCTGTTGCAGATGCTGATCGACACCGAAACCGGTCAGCCCCCGCTCAACCCGCACCTCGCCTTCGGCTTCCGCGAACTGGCGGGCACCAACAACAGCCTCGTTCCGGGTCAATCGACCTTCGGCTCGGCCGATCAGCCATTTCCGACGGTGACGCAGGAGTACTTTCGCACGGTCACCGTGAACGTAGACGGCACGCCGTTCGACTACGACCCGGCCAATGCCGGCACGATGCTGACAACGACCTATTCGAGCACCGATCCGAACGCGCTTGGGCCGCTGGCTCATGGCGTGAACGTCGTCGATCCGGCGCCGCGCATCATCTCGAACCTCATCGCAGACATCAGCGCGAACAACCCCGCTGCGGTCGCCGTTGCACAAGCCTTCGCAGCCCAACTCGGCGATGGCTACACCGCGTTCGCCACGAACCCAACCGGCCTGATCTTGCCCGGCGCCGATGGCGCCTTCGGCACGGCCGACGACCAGTGGGGCGCTGGCAAAGATGGCGTCTTCGGCAATGCTGATGACCTGTGGGGCGTCGACGGCCTGCAAGGGACGGCCGACGATCTCGCGCCGCGCGATTTCAACAACCTGTTCATCGGCAACATCACGCCCGACGCAGGTCTGTCGGCGCCGTTCAACAACTGGATGACATTTTTCGGCCAGTTCTTCGACCACGGCCTCGACCTGATTTCCAAAGGCGGCAACGGCTACGTCTACGTCCCGCTGCAGCCGGGAGATCCACTGTATGTGCCGGGCGCCCCTACAAATTTCATGATCCTCAACCGCGCAAGCGACGTGACAATCCTGCCGGGCGCCGACGGCGTACTCGGCACAGCCGACGACGTCCACCAGAACGTCAATCAGGTGAGCCCCTTCGTCGATCAGAACCAGACCTACGCCTCCGACGGATCGCACAACGCCTTTCTGCGCGAATACTTGATCGGCTCGGAT
>JANNEL010000120.1:0-2038 GCA_031378595.1 Alphaproteobacteria bacterium | reverse complement strand
ATACGCCTCACCTTCATCGGCGAGTGCCGCGATCAACGCCTCATGCTGCGCCGCCGGCACGATATGCGTGGCGATGCCGGCATACTTCGCGTCGATGATGTCGAGGCGCGTGCCGGTGAGGCCCAGATACATCCCAAGCTCGCCCGGCAGCCGCGGCAAGAAATGTGTGCCGCCGACATCCGGAAAGAGTCCGATCCCGGTCTCCGGCATGGCGAACACCGTACCCTCGCCACACACGCGTTGACGCCCATGTACGGATACGCCCACGCCGCCGCCCATGACGATGCCATTAATCAACGCGATGTAAGGCTTCGGGTATCGCTTGATATACGTGTTGAGCTTGTACTCGCGCTCGTAGAAGTCGATGACGTAAGGCGTGCCCGCTTTACCGGAATCGTGCAGCGCGCGGATATCGCCGCCGGCACAAAACGCCCGCTCGCCCGCCCCGCGCACAAGGACGATCTCTACGGCCTCGTCGCCGCGCCAAGCCACAAGCTGCGCCTGCATCGCATCGACCATCGGCAGCGTAAGCGCGTTCAGCGCCTTCGGCCTGTTCAGCGTGATCACCCCGACGCGGCCGCGCCTCTCGAACAAAACCTCGTCCATCACCTGTCCCCCACTGCCTCGGGCACGCGCGGAAGCCTCGCCGGCCAGACACCGCTCAAGAGGCCGAGCCCGTAGGCCCACAACAGCCAGCTCGCGAAGATCCGTTCCTGCGTCGCGCTCATGATGGGAAACACGTTCTCGATCCAAACGAACACGAACGCATCCGCGATCAGTCCCGCCGCGCAGATCAAGATGGTCACAAGCGCACGTTCCAAGGGCTTCGTCTGAAACGTCGCAAAGAAGACCCAACCGATCGCAAATACCAATGGCACCGTCAACACAAAGACAGCGATCGTCAGAGCTGAATTGCCGGGCACAAGCACATAGCCACCAAACCAGCGGACGATCACGGTGGCTTCAAACCAAATGAGCAACCCGTAAGCGATTGCCCAAAGCGCTAGCCGTTGCGGAATCATTGGCGCGACATCTCACGGGCGATGATCACCCGCATGATTTCGTTCGTCCCTTCGAGAATTTGATGCACACGCAGATCACGCACATGACGCTCCAACGGAAAGTCTTTGAGATACCCATACCCGCCATGCAGCTGCAGCGCATCGTTCGCGATCTTCGACGCATTGTCGCTCGCAAACCGCTTCGCCATGGCACACAGCATCGTCGCGCGTGGATCGCGCCGGTCGAGCGCGGCGGCCGCATTCCAGATCATCAGCCGGGAAGCCTCAAGATCCGTCGCCATGTCGGCAAGTTTGAATTGCGTCGTCTGAAACTCGGAGAGCGCCTGCCCGAACTGCTTACGCTCGCTCGCATAGCGTTGCGCCTGCTCCAGCGCCGCCCTCGCCGTGCCCAACGAGCACGCACCGATATTGATACGCCCGCCATCGAGCCCCATCATCGCAATGCGAAAGCCCTCGCCCTCCGCGCCGATACGGTTCGCGACCGGGATGCGGCAATCCTCGAATATCACCTGCGCCGTCGGCTGGCTGCGCCAACCCATCTTCCGCTCGTTCTTGCCGAACGAAAGACCCTTCGTGCCCTTCTCGACGACGACACAGGAAATCCCCTTCGGCCCATCGACGCCCGTCCGCACCATGCAGACATAAACGTCCGACACGCCCGCGCCCGAGATGAATGCCTTCGCGCCGTTCAGCACATAGTGATCGCCGTCGCGCACCGCCTTCGTCTTCAGGCTTGCCGCGTCGGATCCGGCGCCCGGCTCCGTCAAGCAATAGCTCGCGATCATATCCATCCGCGTAAGCTGTGGAAGCCACTTGCGCCGCTGCTCGTCGTTGCCGAAGCGGTCGATCATCCACGATGCCATATTGTGAATGGAGATATAGGCCGCCGTCGCCGTACATCCCGCCGACAGTTCCTCGAAGATCAACGCCGCGTCGAACCGCGTGAGCTCCGACCCGCCGACGTCGCCCTTTACATAGATGCCCGCAAACCCTACCGCGGCAGCCTCGCGCATCGT
>JANNEL010000117.1:0-3388 GCA_031378595.1 Alphaproteobacteria bacterium | reverse complement strand
CTTTGGCCAGTGATACAGCCTGTGCCCCCATCGCCGCCCGCGTCTTCTCGTCGAGGAACGGCGACGGCGCCTCTTCGATCACCTTCTGGTGCCGCCGCTGAATCGAACACTCGCGCTCGCCCAGATGAATGACATTGCCGTGCTTATCGCCCAGCACCTGAATCTCGATATGCCGCGGATCGGTGATGTACTTCTCGATAAAAAGCCGGTCGTCGCCGAATGACGCTTTGGCTTCATGCTGCGAAGACTGGATCGCTTGTCCAAGTTCCGCTTCCTTGAAAACGATGCGCAAGCCCTTGCCGCCACCGCCGGCCGAAGCCTTCACCATCACCGGATAGCCGATCTCGCCCGCTATCCGCGCAGCCTCTTTCAGATCCTTGATCTCGCCGATGTAGCCCGGAACGCAGGTCACCTTGGCTTTCGCCGCGAGCTTCTTGGATTCGATCTTGTCGCCCATGGCCGCGATCGCGTGGGCATTCGGACCGATGAAAGCAATGCCCGCCTTGCTCAACGCTTCGGCAAACGCCGTGCGCTCAGACAAAAACCCGTAGCCCGGATGTACAGCCTCGGCGCCAGTCTTCTTGCACGCATCGACGATCTTCTCGATCGAGAGATACGATTGCGCCGAAGCCGCAGGCCCGATCGCCACCGCCTCGTCCGCCATATCGACGTGAAGCGCGGCAGCATCCGCTTCCGAATAAACCGCGACCGTCTTGATGCCCATCTTCCGCGCGGTCTTGATCACGCGACAGGCAATTTCACCCCGGTTGGCGATGAGGATTTTCTTGAACATCTAGATGAAATTTCGCTTCAACAATGATTGAACCATCAAGCCCATCCCGTTCACCAAACCATAGCGGTGGCAATGATGGCTCATTTTCTGACTACCGTCCCCGCATGCTCTTCATGCGTATGCCGCGGAACTCGTTGCCTTTGTACCAAGTGGGCCACTCACTGGAATTCGCGATCGTATTCCCGAGTTCATACGCGACCTCCATCGTTTCGACCGGTCCGCGCAGGTCCCAATCGTCGCTCCACTCGTCCGACGGCTGGTGATAGCGCTTCAAGCGATAGTCTTCGCGCAGCGCCATCCCGGCCGCCTTCCCGCCTTCCACCATGTCGATACCCTGCCCCGCATAGAGCATCGGCACGCCGACCTTCGCGAGGCTGATGTGGTCCGAGCGATAGAACGAACCCTTCTCCGGTTCCGGGTCCGGTGTCGTCACGCGCCCACGCTTTTTCAACGCCGCCGCCAACAGGTCTTCAAGCTGCGAGGCGCCCGATCCCACGACCGTCATATCGCGCGACGGTCCAGCCGGACCCACGCCGTCGAAATTCATGCCGGCCACAATCTGCTTCAACGCCACGGGCGGATGCTTCGCCAGATACTCCGAACCAAGCAGCCCCTGCTCCTCCAACGTCACCGAAGCAAACATCACGGAACGCTTTGGCGGAGCCGCAGCAAACGCCTCGGCCATCTCCAGAATGGCAGCCGTGCCGCTCGCGTTGTCGACCCACTTCTTCAACAGGCTGATAGAAGCCGTCCGGTTTCCTGGATCAACGGAATTCGCTCGGCGAAGCACCCGATTCACGGGTGCGCGATGGTCGGAAAGGAATGACGGAGGTTCTTGCGGGGTGAGAGCCGCCGCGTGCGTTCAGAACCGATTCGTGAAGCGCGGGAGCAGGTTGTCGAGTTCGGCGTCGTACGGCTTCTCTGCCGTCGAGGAGAGATTGCGCAGCGCTGCCAGGATGCAGGTGCGGACGTCGAGATTCGTTTCCTTCTCGGCGAGGGCCTTCAGCTTGTCTTCGAACGATCTCTCGCAGTTCGTGCCGATCACCCACACGGCCATTCCGCGCACGCTGCTGCTGGAATCAGCGAGCTTCTGCCCGAGGATCTTGCGCGAATCGGCGTCCGAGTCGAGCTTGGCGAGTGCGCGCAGGCCGCCGATGACGATCGCGTCGTCCTTGTTCGAGCAGGCCTTCTTGATGAACGCGGTCGCTTCCGGGCTGTCGCGGTCGCAGTCGACCATCGCACTGGGGATCTCGCACGCGATCATCGAGACCAGCTTCTTCTTCGACAGGTCGAGCAACGGCTTTACGCCGGCGGGCAGCTCGAGACGACCGAGTCCGGCGATCGCGCGCTGGACGACGATGGTGTTCGAGTCCTTCAGGCGGGCGGCGATGGGCAGTAGAGCGTCGTAGTTGCCCTTGGTGGCAAGCGCGTCGATCGCGTCGCAGCGCGTGTCGTCCATCGTCTTCGGATCGAGCAGCGCGAGGAGAGCGTCGCGCGCGCGCAGATCGTCGATGCGTCCGAGCTCTTGGATGGCTGGCTTGCGGCGCTCGGCGTTGTGATCCTTTGCCGCGTCGATCAGCTCCGCGATGTGCGAAGCGCTTACCGTGGGCAATTGCGGGTCATCGCCGGTCGGCGACGCTCCGTGATCGACTTCGACGGTCTTGCCGGTGTGCAGTGCGCTCGTCGCCATTGTGATGAGCTTCAGCAGCCCCGACTTGTCGATGCTGTAGGCCCGGCGAATGAGCACGTGGCGATCGGGGGCGACCAGGATGTGCTGTGGAGCGACGACTTCGTCGCTACCGATGAACGCCTTGCGCGCGGCTTTCTCGATCGTCTTGTGTTGCTCGCAGGTGACGCCGTCGAAGCGCGGGCATGACGCGTCTGCTTTGGCGTCTGGATGGGAGAACGCGCTGGCGATCAGGCACACGCAGTCGCCGGACTTCGTCCCGAACTCGGGATCGCGATACACGGACACGAGAGCATCGTTTGCGCTCTCGTTGTCCATGTTGAAGCAGATGAGGACCGGTACGTTTCGCTCCTTCGCCTGGGCGAAAGCAGCCTCGAGATTCGTTTCCCACGCGACGCCATTCGCAGCGAGCGCCAAGCCAAGAACCCATGTCCCGATCATGTTCCATCCTCCGGACGCGAGTGCAGCGACGTCCGAGCAGTAAGCTCATCGGCTAATAACGCCACGATCCTCAGAGGCATTGCCGCAAAATCGAGATTCTCGTGGCCAACTCCGTACTCATGCGTCCCTGCAGGCTGCCACGCCATGAACACGATTCGAGTCTTGAAGGGATCGGACGCGGTGCGTCGCCCCTGGAAGAACGGGCGCGGAGAAACGCTGCAACTCGCGATCTGGCCGAGTGGCGCAGAACTCGAGCGCGGCGACTTCGCGTTCCGGATCTCGCGAGCGAGCGTGGTCGAAGATGGACCGTTCTCGCGCTTCCCGGGCTGCGATCGCACGCTCGTGCTGCTCGACGGCGACGGCCTCGACCTCGAGCATGGCCATGCGGCGCCGGCCATCCGTTTGCAGCCGCTCGTGCCGTACCCGTTCTCGGGCGATGCCGACACCAACGCGCGACTCGTCGGCCG
>JANNEL010000094.1:0-2537 GCA_031378595.1 Alphaproteobacteria bacterium | reverse complement strand
ACGTGGAACGGGTGCGGCAGGTCATAGCGCATCCCGGCGACTGTCACTTGGTGCTCCTGCATGGCTTGCAACAGCGCCGATTGCGTACGTGGACTCGCGCGATTGATTTCGTCGGCCATCAGAAGCTGGGCGAAGACCGGGCCCTTGATGAAGCGGAACGAACGGCGGCCGGTTTCGGCCTCCTCAAGGACTTCCGAGCCCACGATGTCGGCGGGCATGAGGTCGGGCGTGAATTGAATGCGCTTAGTCGCGAGACCGAGCACGATGCCCAACGCCTCAACGAGGCGGGTTTTCGCGAGGCCCGGCACGCCGACCAGCAGGCCGTGACCCCCCGCCAAAATCGTGACGAGCACCTGATCGACAACGGCGCGTTGGCCGAAAATCACCCGGCCGATCGCTTCGCGGACGGCAGCGATTCGCGCAACGGCATGTTCGACTTCGCGAACGATCGAGTCGGAGGTTTCTAGGGCTTGGTTGCTCAACTTAAAGCAGCCTTCGGTTCGGGGTTTGGATAACGCGCAGAGCGCACGGCTTTTCTATGGCACAGTTCGCTCAGAGTTATAGCTAAACCTGGGCCATGGACAGAACGGCTTGAGGTCCTATGCTCAACATGAGTTGAACTGGGAGATTAACTCCCGGAAAAGGCATCGAGGTCTCGCGTTAACATGTCCAATTCGGCACAGGATCCGATGCACTGGGGTGCCCCCGCGCCGGACTTCCTGCGTGGGCTCGCGGAGGCCCAAGCCGAGTCAGCGCACACGCGCAAGTTGCCACCCGTCGACAAATGGAATCCGCTGGACTGCGGCGACATCGATATGCGCATCGCGGTCGACGGAACTTGGTTCTATCTCGGCACGCCGATCGGGCGGCCGGCGCTGGTGCGGCTGTTCTCGACGATCCTTCGGCGCGAACCGGACGGACGATATGTGCTCGTAACGCCGGTCGAAAAGGTTGGGCTCAGGGTTGAGGACGCGCCGTTCGTTGCGGTGCGCGTCGATGCTGAGGGCGAAGGCGACTCGCGCCGGCTTCGGTTCTTGACGAATGTGGGCGACGAGGTGGTGGCGGGGTCTGAGCATCCGTTGCGGGTTGCGTTCCGCGGCGCCGAGCCACGTCCCTATGTTCACGTGCGTGGAGGGCTTGAGGCACGCGTGTCGCGCGCCGTGTTCTACGAACTCGTTGCGACTGCCGAGGAACGGACGACGGAAGCGGGACGTGCGTTGGTCGTGCGGAGCGAAGGCATAGATTTTTCACTGGGATCGCCCGACGCGTGAGTATCGATTCCGACTTGCGGCAGCGATTGACCGAGCGCTTGGCGTTGGGTGGAGGCTCGCACGCACCGAAACGCGGGGACTTCGATCTCAATCCGCGGATGCGGGAGGAGCATTCGCCCGAGCGCGTTTTGCGACCTGCCGCTGTATTGATTCCGATTATCGAGCGCGGTGTGGGCTTGAGCGTCTTGTTCACCCGCCGTGCGGATCACTTGGCGCGACATGCGGGGCAAGTCAGTTTTCCGGGTGGCCGCGTCGGCGATGAGGACGAAGATGCGGTGGCGGCGGCTTTGCGGGAGACCGAGGAAGAGGTTGGGTTGGCACGCGCGTTTGTCGATGTGCGCGGGGAGCTCGACCGTTACGAGACGGGGACAGGGTTTGCGATTCAGCCGTTCGTCGCCTTGGTGCGCGATGGGTTCGAGTTGACGATCGATGCGTCGGAAGTGGCCGAAGCGTTCGAAGTGCCGTTTGCGTTCTTGATGGATCAGCGCAATCACAAGCAAGAGACCGCGACCTGGCAGGGGCGGGAGCGGCGGTACTACGCGATGCAGTACGAGCAGCATTACATTTGGGGCGCGACGGCGGGGATACTGGTCAATCTCTACGAGCGGCTGTACGGCTGAGCGATGACCGCTTCGATCCAGACACAACCTTGGCTCAACGCGCCAGAGACGCGCGTTGTGATGGACGCGTTGATCGCGAACGGCGGCGCGGCTCGGTTTGTCGGCGGCTGTGTGCGCAATGCGATCATGGGCGTTCCGGTGGACGACATCGACATCGCAACGCCGCTGACACCGGATGAGGTGACGCGCCGGCTTGTGGCTGCGGGCTTGCAGGCGGTGCCGACGGGCATCGAGCATGGGACGGTCACGGCGGTTGCGAACAAAAAGCCGTTCGAGATCACGACGCTTCGTCGCGATGTCTCGACCGATGGCCGGCGCGCTACGGTCGCGTTCAGTCAGGATTGGGCGGAAGATGCCTCGCGGCGCGACTTCACGATGAACGCGCTCTACGCGGACCAAGCGGGACAGGTGTTCGATCCGGTCGGCGGGATCGCAGATCTTCAGGCGCGCCGTGTCCGCTTCATCGGCGATGCGTCGCGACGGATCGCGGAGGACTATCTGCGCATCCTGCGGCTGTTTCGTTTTCACGCCTGGTACGGCAAGGGCGAGATCGACGCGGATGGTCTGAGTGCGTGCGCCGCGGCGCGTACGCAGATCAAGACGCTGTCGGGCGAACGCATTCAGAAGGAAATGCTCAAGCTGTTGG
>JANNEL010000076.1:0-3271 GCA_031378595.1 Alphaproteobacteria bacterium | reverse complement strand
AACGAGCGCCGCCAGCAACCCCTGACTGAAGCCCATATGCACGCCCCACAACATCGCTCCCGCCATAAGCCCCACGACATTTGGCACCAGCGCAAGCAGGACGTCGGAGGCGATGAGTATGACCAAGCTGAACGCCAGGAGCCGCTCGCGCCCAAGCCTGTCCGACAGCGCACCCGCAGGCGCGGCGATCGCCGCATAGGCGACGTTCATCGCGACCAACACCAGCGGCACATAGACCACGGAAATGCCAACCTCGCTCCCACGCAGAATCAAAAACGCCTCACTGAATCGTGCGAGCGAAAAAACCGCACCGATCGCGACCACGGCCCAAAATCCACGCCCCATTTGGCGCAGATCCGCAAGCTGCAGCGGAGCCCGTGCGCCGTTGCCGCTGAGCGGCGAGTCCTCAACGCCCAGCACCAGCAATCCCACCGCGATAGCCGCAGGAATTACGGCCCACCAAAACACCGCCCGCATGTCGCCGGCGAGAAGCAGCATCAGCCCGATCGCGATCAGCGGCCCGGCGACAGCGCCGATTGTGTCGAGCGATTGCCGAAGTCCGTAGGCCGCGCCACGCTGATCCGCTGACGTCACATCCGCGACGAGCGCGTCGCGCGGCGCCCCGCGGATGCCCTTGCCCACGCGATCGGCGAACCGCGCGAGGAGCACTTCGAACGGGGTCGATGCCAGCGGAAACACCGGTTTGGTCAGTCCGGCCATCGCATAACCGATCACAGCCAGCAGCTTGCGTTTGCCCAGCCGATCGCTGAGCCAGCCGGAGAACACCTTCACCGCCGACGCGGTGAACTCTGCGACGCCTTCGATCACGCCCACGGTGAACATGCTGGCCCCGAGCACTGTCGTCAGAAACACCGGCAACAGCCCGTGGATCATCTCGGATGAGATGTCCATGAACATCGACACAAACCCCAGCGCCCAAACCGTACGAGGTATCTTCGCAAGACTCGTTTTCATTGGTGCCGACCTTAGTCTATCGTCGCGCGAAATCACGAGGTAGGAATGACGGACCTCAATATCGCGGCGCCCCAGACCCTCGACCTCTTACTAAGCCGTCGCTCGGGTTCGGCCAAAACGATGAAGGGCCCGGGGCCCGACGACGAGCAAATCCGCACGCTGATCCGCGCCGCCACGCGCGTCCCCGATCACGGTAAGCTGGCGCCCTGGTCGTTCCTGATCTTCAAGGGCGACGCGCGCATGGCGTTCGGCGAATTGCTTGTGCGCGCGCTGAAGCAAACCGAACCCGACGCCGGCGTCGAACGCATCGCGCAGGAACGAGGCCGGTTTCTACGCGCACCCGTTATCATCGGTGTGGTAAGCCGCGTGCGCGAAGGCATCCCCATTCCCGAGTGGGAGCAAATCCTCTCCGCCGGCGCTGCTTGCCAGACGCTTTGCATCGCCGCCCACGCGATGGGCTTCGTCGCGAACTGGATCACGGAATGGTACGCCTATCACCCAGCAGTGCGAGAAGGCTTAGGCCTCAAATCCGGTGAACGCATCGCGGGCTTCATCTATCTCGGCCACCCAGCCGAACCGCTAGCCGACCGCCCGCGCCCGACCTTCGAACAAGTCGCGCGCGAGTGGCGCTAGAGTTTTGTTGAGGCTGTAAAGAGCAACACGAAGATCGCGAAGGGGCGCGAAGATCTCCAAGACGCTCGTGTTCAGTTTTCGTATTTGGCGCGGCGAAACGTCAGATTTGTTTCCCGCAAAGGCGCAAAGCCGCAAAGAAGAAAGGCTGTCCCTCTTTCGGCGCGAAGCGCCTGTCGAGCCGTCGAGTGGCGGCTGCGGCGCCAGCATTAAACCCATTGCGGCGTTGCGCCTTTGCGGGAAACAAATGCGACTGGGCACTACTCTAACGCCAATAGCGGAACACGAGCGTCTTGGAGATCTTCGCGCCCCTTCGCGATCTTCGTGTTGCTCTTCACCGCCTCATCAAGCGCGCGGCGCTCATCGGGCGTTACACCGGCAGTTCGTACACGACCGCATTCCAAAACTTCGCGCGATGCCGTCCGTACTTGCGCCAGCCGCGCTTCGAAAGCGCACGCCCGACGATCGCGTTGAAGTAACCGTGCGCGACGAGCACGGCGATGCCGCATTCGCGCGCCTCATGCGACAGCATATCGACCGCTTTGCCGGCGCGGCTCTTCGCGTCGCTAAAATCTTCGATGCCGCCGTCATGCCCTACATGCCACGCAAGCCGGGCGATCACCGCCCACACCGTGGGCTTCATGCGCACGAGCGGTAGCTTGGGCGACTTGAGCTGCGCCTCCATGAACAAGGGGCTGAGTTCGAGTTCGGCATGGGGCGCCAATGCGCGCGCACTCTCATGTGCCCGCGGCCGATCCGATGCGTAGACGCGCCGTGCTTCGCGCGCCAGCGCGACCAGCCAGTCGGGCGGCGCACTGTCCGGATCGAGCCCGGCCTTCTCATACGTCTCGATATAGTCCCCAAATTTGCGGTGGGTCAGGCGCTTCGACGGTGCAACGTCGGGCTTGCCGTGGCGGATGAGAACAACTTTGATGCTCTCCCCGGCCGGCGGCGCATTGCGCCGGCGCCGTTTCTGCACCCTCGTACTCAGGCCTTCCATGACGTCAAAGCTCATCGCCGAAATTCACGGATCTACCGGTACACTCGTACTCAACGCGCCGGAGCGGCGCAACGCGCTCAGCCTGGATATGTGGCAAGCTATCCCCGGTATTGTTGAGAGGTTCGAGAAAGACCCGGCAATCCGCTCCATCGTTGTGAAGGGCGCGGGCGATGAAGCCTTTGCCGCAGGTGCAGACATATCGGAATTCGAGGCAAACCGCGCTACTGACGAAAACGCGAAAACTTACGACGCAGCAACCCAGCGCGCGACGCTTTCCCTCGCCAATTGTTCGAAGCCCGTCATCGCCGCCGTAAAGGGGATTTGCTTTGGCGGCGGCATGGCGCTCGCCATGTCCTGCGATCTGCGCCTGGCGACGGACAATTCGCGATTCTGCATCCCGGCCGCAAAGCTCGGTGTGGGCTACGGCTTCGCGGGAACCGCAGCATTGGTTGCGCGCTTGGGTCCATCCTTCACCGCCGAGATGCTGTTCACCGCTAGGGTCTATAGCGCTCACGAAGCCTTGATGCGCGGTATCGTGCAGGCCGTCGCCCCCATCGCCGACTTTGACAACGTCGTCAAAGGTTACACAACGATGTTGGCCACGAACGCACCGCTCTCGATCCTGGCCTCGAAGAAAGCGATTCGCGCGGCAATCTCGGGCAGCGA
>JANNEL010000002.1:0-4022 GCA_031378595.1 Alphaproteobacteria bacterium | reverse complement strand
TCATCGACCCGCACGGATCGAGCGCATGGTGAAACTCGACCGGACGCGCCCGCTCATAATCTGCGACGCCGATGAGGTTTTGCTGCGCTTCCTGGCGGGCCTCGAACGCTTTCTCGAACGAAACGGGTGCTACCTGGATCTCACGTCCTTTCGAATCCACGGCAACGTCAAACACCAGGCCACGCGCGAAGCCGTAACCGATGAAGCCGTCACTAAGCTAATCGCCGACTTCTTCGCCAGCGACACCCGCCATCTCGAACCCGTTGAAGGCGCCGCCGACGCGCTACGGGAACTGAGTAAGGCCGCGCAAATCGTGATCCTTTCGAACCTGCCCGAAACCTCACGCGGGGCCCGCATCGAGAATCTAGTGGAGCACGGCATGCCCTACCCCGTCATCGCCGGGAAGGGACCGAAGGGGCCGGTCGTCAAAGACCTCCTTGGCGACTTCTCGCAAACCGTAGTTTTCATCGATGATCTACCGCCGAACCTGACATCGGTTGCGACGGAAACCCCGCAGGTGAAGCGCCTGCACTTCATCGCCGACCCGCGCCTCGCGAAACTGTTGCCCCCTGCCCCGGACGCACACCGCCGTATCGACGACTGGCCGTCGGCGGCCGAATGGATATCGTCAGTGATTGCATGAGCACGCTCTGCCGCGATTGCTTTGAACTGATCGGTGACGGCGCCCGCCGTTGCCGAACATGCAAAAGCCCGCGGCTCGTGAGCCACAACGAGATCGCGAACCTCTCGATGGCCCACATCGACTGCGACGCCTTCTACGCAACGATCGAAAAGCGCGACAACCCGGCGTTCGCCGACAAGCCAGTCATCGTCGGCGGCGGGAAACGCGGCGTCGTCTCGGCCGCTTGCTACATCGCGCGCACGTTCGGCGTGAAGTCGGCGATGCCGATGTTCAAGGCGCTAGCGGCGTGCCCCAACGCCGTCGTCGTCCACCCGAACATGCAGAAATACGTGAGTGTCGGTCGCGACGTCCGCCAGCTGATGCTGGAAACAACGCCACTCGTCGAGCCGCTCTCGCTCGACGAAGCGTTTCTCGACCTCGCAGGCACCGAGCGTTTGCACAAATGCTCGCCCGCGCAAACGCTCGCTCGGCTTGCGCTCCGCGTAGAGGCCGAACTGGCAATCACGGTTTCCGTCGGCCTCAGCTTCAACAAGTTTCTGGCCAAAGTCGCTTCAGACCTCGACAAACCGCGCGGCTTCTCCGTCATCGGCAAAGCGGAAGCTGTGACCTTCCTCGACACGCGCCCGGTGACGTTGCTCCCGGGCGTCGGCAAGGCATTCGCCGCATCCTTGTCGCGCGACGGCATCTTCACGATCGGCGACGTCCGTCGCCGCAACCCGAAGGAGCTAGGCGCCCACTTCGGCTCCAGCGGCCTCTGGCTCTGGCGCCTCTCAAACGCCGACGACACGCGCGTCGTCGAACCACGCTCGCCCGCGAAAGGCATCTCGGCCGAAACGACGTTCGAACATGACATCGCCGATGCCGACCAACTGTCGCGCATTCTCTGGGCACTGTGTGAAAAGGTGTCGGCCAGGGCCAAAGCAGCGGAACTCGGCGGCAACGTCGTGCAACTGAAGCTGAAAACCGCGGACTTCAAGATTGTCACCCGCCGCCACACGCTCGACCGCCCGACGCAACTCGCCCGTCGCTTGTTCGAAACCGGCACCGACCTTCTGAGAGCCGAGGCGAAAGGCAAGCGCTACCGCCTGATCGGTATTGGCCTCGCCGATCTCGCACCCACCGGAAAGACCGACGAAGCCGACCTATTCGACCAAACCGGGGCCCGCCGTGACGCCGCAGAACGCGCTATGGACAAGGTGCGTGAGAAATTCGGCTCAAGCGCGATCAAGAAAGGCCGTTCGCTCTAAGCCTTCCCGTCGAGTGACATCAGCGATCCATAGAGCTCTGGCCGCCGATCGCGGAAAAGCCCCCACGAATTGCGCGCCGCTGCGATCGCATCGAGATCGACTGTAGCCGTAACAACAGCCTCCTTATCGCGTCCCGCATCCGCCAGAATCTCGCCAGTGGGCCCCGCGATAAACGACGTCCCATAGAACGTGATCTCGCAGGTCTCGCCAACTTCGTGTCCGATCCTGTTCGATGCGATCAGCGGCACATAGTTCGCGCCCGCATGCCCCTGCATCACGCGCCGCCAATGCGCGGACGAGTCGACCGGCGCAGCTGGCGGCGGCTCCGTCCCGATCGCCGTCGGATAGCAAAGGATCTCCGCGCCCATCAGCGCCATTGCGCGTGCGCCTTCGGGAAACCACTGGTCCCAACAGATTGCAGCGCCGATTTTCCCATAGCGCGTAGGCCAAACCTTGAACCCCGTGTCGCCCGGGTTGAAATAAAACTTCTCTTGGTAGCCCGGCCCATCCGGAATATGCGACTTTCGATAGAGACCAAGCACGGACCCGTCTGCGTCGATCATCGCCAGCGAATTGAAATGCGCGTTGTTCGCCCTCTCGAAGAACGAGAGCGGCAACACGACGGAAAGCTCTTTGGCGAGCGCCGAAAACTCGCCGATCAACGCATTGTTCTCGTAGGGCTGCGCGAGGGCGAAGTGTTTCGCCGCCTGGTCTTTGCAAAAATACGGTGTCTCGAACAACTCCTGAATCAAGATCACCTGCGCACCCTGGGCTTTCGCCTCACGCACCAGCCGCTTCGCATTCGTGACGTTGGCCGCGCGATCCGGCCCGCACGCCATCTGCGTCGCCGCAAGTGTGACCTGTCTCATCTCATGTGCCTTTCCGGTGGAAACGCACGTCCGACCGGTTGTTGCTGCGTGATGCAATGAATGCCGCCGCCGCCCTCGACGATATCGAGCGCCGGAACCTGCACGATCCGCCGGTCCGCAAACGTCTTCTCCATGATCTCGGCCGCGACCGCATCCATCGGATCGTCGAACGACGGCATCACGATCCCATAGTTCGCGAACGCGAAGTTGATGTAGCTCATGTCGAGCCTGCGCCCATCATGCCGCTCCCGCCGTGTGGGTTCCGGCAACTCGACGATCTCAAGGCCTCGCCCACGCGCATCCCGCGCGTGTTTGAGCCGCGCGATGTTGTCTCGCATCACGCGCTCGTTCAACCCGCCCTTCTCACGCGCGCCATAGACAAGTACGCGTCCCGGACCCGCAAAGCAGGCAACGTTGTCGACGTGTCCATCCGTCTCGTCGTCCTCCAGCCCCTCGCCAAGCCAAATGACCTTTGTCACGCCGAAATAGAGCGCCAACCGCTCTTCGATCTGTTGCCGGTCTAGGTTCGGATTGCGGTTCGGATTGAGCAAGCATTGCTCGGTCGTCAGCAACGTCCCTTCCCCATCGACGCAAACCGACCCGCCTTCAAGCACCATCGGCCCATCATAGCGGCGCATATCGAGCGCCTCGATAACGCGTCGGCCGAGCGCAGCATCCTCATCGAAGCCGTGGTACTTGTTCCCCCACGCATTGAAGCGCCAATGCACGCCGGCGACGCCGTCACGCCCGTCGCTCACGAAAATCGGCCCACTGTCGCGCGCCCAAGAATCGTCGATCGGAACTTCGAAAATCTCGATCCCCCGTCCCATCATCAGCCGCGCTTCATCGACGTCGCGCGGATGTACGGCCATCGTCACCTTCTCGAACCCCGAGATCGCGCGCGCCACCGCCGCATGGCCCAACCGTGCGCGCAACATACCGTCCGGCGATCCCCAAGGTTCCAACCGGCACGGCCACGCCATCCAAGTGCGCGCGTGGGATTCCCATTCGGCCGGCATGAAAAGCCCGTCGCGCAACGGACAACGGTCGTCGGCATCAAGACGTTTTGACATGATTCCCGCGTTCCGAAGTTGCGTCGGCGCGCCCGATTTGCGAGCTTGCCGTTTCTCGCATGGACACTCGCCTTTCGCAAAGGGACAAGACATGACCGGACGCGTTGAAACTCGCCTGAAGGAACTTGACATCACGCTACCCAAGGCCGCGGCACCGGTTGCGAACTATGTCCCGTATGTCGTCACCGGC
>JANNEL010000710.1:0-5928 GCA_031378595.1 Alphaproteobacteria bacterium | reverse complement strand
CCGGAAGACGGAAGCGAGATCGCCGTGAAAGCGCTTCGGATCGCGGAGGCGCAAGTCGAGCGGCTCGAGCGCGAAATCGACGGCATGAACGAGAAGTTGCAGCCGCTGCGTTCTTTTGTGTTGCCGGGCGGAACGCCGGCTGCGGCAAATCTTCACGTCGCGCGCACGGTTTGCCGGCGCGCGGAGCGGCTGATCGTGAAGCTCAGCACGAGCGAAACGATCAGTGTGGCTGCGATCAAGTACACGAATCGACTGTCGGACTTCCTCTTTGTCGCAGCGCGGTTTGCGAATTTGAGTACCGGCGATGTGCTGTGGGTGCCCGGCGCGAACCGGGGCTAAACTTTACGTCAGTTGAAATCGCAGTCTTGGCGGCTACAGTCCGCCCGCTTTTCAACACTTCATGTGGAGACGAACGATGCGCAGCCTTATCGGCGCCGCTCTTCTTTTGATCGCGACGGCAGCGAACGCGGCGCCAACGACCACGCCTGGCGCACCGGTTGCCGTGTTTCAAACCGGCATTTCGCGCGTGGAGCTTACGGCCGTCTTGTCGTCACATGGTCTGACGGTCAGCGACTCGACGACGAAAGACTCCGATCCGTGGCTTCTGGCGAAGACGCCGAAGGGCACGGAGTTCTACGTCAACATGTACGACTGCGCGGGCGACGGCGCGGATGGCCGGCGCTGCAATAACCTTCAGTTCCTGGCGCAGTGGGAGTTGACCAAGAACGCCGACGTCGATTCCGCGAACGCCTATAATCAGAAGTTCGTGTTCGGCCGCGCCTATCTGAACAAGGAAGGCACGCGCTTCATGTTCGACTATTCGATCAGCATCAAGGACGGCGTCACGGTGGGCAACCTGAAGCGGCACGTCGACAACTGGCTTCGCGTGCTGGACGACGTGCGGGCGCAGCTGAAGGTTTAAGGCCAACCCCAATCCCATCGCGTGTTGCGTGCCGGTCGGCTAATGTCGATCCGGCCTCAACATTATTCGGGATCCGCACTCCATGGTCTTTCTGCCGCTCAAAGACGACAATCGGCTCAAGGTCATTTCGTTTCAGTACGCCACCGTCACGCTGATTGTGATCAACGTCATCGTCTTCATGTGGCAGGACGTTACCGGCACACGGGGCGTCGTCGATATTGCCATGAACGCCGGCGTCATCCCGACCTCGCTGTTCGGCGTGACCAAGCTTCCGCCGGGCTTCGGCTTTCTGCCGCCGGAAGCGACGCTCATCACCTATATGTTCCTACACGGCGATTGGTTTCACCTGCTCGGAAATATGCTGTTTCTCTGGGTTTTCGGCGACAATGTCGAAGATGCGATGGGGTCGATCAGGTTTTTCTTCTTCTATTTGCTGTGCGGGATCGCGGCTGGGCTTGCCCACGCTTACGCCAACATCGGATCGGATGCGCCGCTGATCGGCGCGTCCGGCGCGACGTCGGGGATCGTGGGTGCTTATTTGATGCTCTATCCGCGCGTACGGATGTGGGTGCTCGCGTTCATGCGCATCCCGCTGAAGATTCCAGCCTACTTGGTGATCGGCGCATTCATCGCCACGCAAATCTTCTTTGTCTTCTCGGGCGTCACAGACAACACCGCGTGGTGGGCCCATTTGGGTGGGCTTGCCGCGGGCATCGTACTCATCATTGGTTTCAGGCGGCCGGGGACGCCGCTCTTTGCCGGAGCGCCCAACCGATAGGGGTACATTTGGTGCCCTGACGGGGCCGGCAGGGTTTATGGGGCCGAAACCCTAACAAACGCGGTTTCGTTGACACCTTTGGCGGTTGCTCGTAATTTGTGCACCGCACAATTACGGGAATTCCATGTAGCCCCCGGGCGCGCTCGCTGCAGCGCCCCACGTGGCACATCCAGCGGAGAGATAAAGCCTGATGAAGGTGCTTGTGCCCATCAAGCGCGTGGTCGATTACAACGTGAAAATCCGCGTGAAGGCGGACCAAACGGGCGTCGATCTCGCCAACGTCAAAATGTCGATGAACCCGTTCGACGAGATCGGGGTCGAAGAAGCGATCCGGCTCAAAGAAAAGGGCGTCGTCACCGAAATCATCGCGGTGTCCGTGGGCCCGCAAGAGGCGCAGGAAACCATTCGCACGGCGCTCGCCATGGGTGCCGACCGCGGCATCCTGGTGAAGGTGCCGCACGAGGTCGAGCCGATTGCCGTCGCCAAAATCATCGCGGCGATCGCCAAGGCCGAAGGGCCGCAGCTGATCATTCTGGGCAAGCAGGCGATCGACGACGACTGCAATCAAACGGGTCAGATGCTCGCGCAGCTGCTGGGCTGGCCGCAGGGCACGTTCGCTTCGAAGGTTGCGATCGACGGCGATAAGGCCGAAGTGACGCGGGAGGTCGACGGTGGTTTGCAGACAGTGAGGCTGAAACTGCCCGCGATCGTGACGACGGATTTGCGCTTGAACGAACCGCGCTATGCGTCGCTGCCGAACATCATGAAGGCGAAGAAGAAGCCGATCGAAGACAAGTCGCCGGCCGATTACGGCGTCGACGTCACGCCGCGGCTTAAGGTTCTCAAAGTCAGCGAGCCGCCGAAGCGTAAGGGCGGCGTCAAGGTCAAGACCGTGCAGGAACTCGTCGACAAGCTGAAGAACGAAGCGGGGGTCATCTGATGGCCGTTCTTCTCGTAGCCGAACACGACAACAAATCGCTCAAAGACGCGACAGCGAAAGCGCTGAGCGCGGCTGTAGCTCTGGGCGGGCCGGTGGACATTCTGGTCGCCGGTCAAAACGCGAAGGGCGTCGCAGATGCGGCGGCCAAGCTCAACGGCGTATCGAAGGTTCTTCTCGCCGACGACGCGCAATATGCGCACCAGCTTGCCGAGAACATGGCGGCGCTGATTGTCGAACTTGCCGGCAAGTACGACGCCGTGCTGTCTCCGGCTTCGACCAGCGGCAAGAACTTCATGCCGCGCGTCGCAGCGGCGCTCGATGTCGCGCAGATATCGGAAGTCGTGTCGGTCGATGGGCCGGACACGTTCACGCGGCCGATCTATGCCGGCAACGCGATGCAGCAGGTGCAAGCACCTGCCGGTGCGAAGAAAGTAATCACAGTCCGCTCCACCACCTTCAAAGCGGCGGAAGCGACAGGATCGGCGCCGGTCGAGACGATCGGCGCGGCCAAGAACCCGGGCATCTCGGAGTTCGTGCGCGACGAGCTGTCGAAATCGGAGAGGCCGGAGCTGGCGGCTGCGCGCGTTGTCGTCTCGGGCGGCCGTGGTATGCAGTCGGGCGAAAATTTCCACATGTTGGAGAAGGTCGCCGATCGGCTGAAAGCCGCTGTCGGCGCCAGCCGCGCCGCAGTCGACGCAGGCTTCGTGCCGAACGATTACCAGGTCGGGCAGACCGGCAAAGTCGTTGCGCCGGAGCTTTACATCGCCGTCGGCATTTCAGGCGCGATCCAGCATTTGGCCGGCATGAAAGATTCGAAAGTCATCGTCGCGATCAACAAAGACGAAGAAGCTCCGATTTTCCAAGTGGCCGATTACGGCCTCGTCGCCGACCTGTTCAAGGCGGTGCCGGAGTTAGACGAAGAGCTGAAGAAGCAGGGCTACTAGGCAACGGCCTTAAGCCATCTCAAAGCAACCCACTCGAGCAGGTGTCATGAATATTGAACGTATCGGCGTCATCGGCGCAGGCCAAATGGGCAACGGCATTGCCCATGTGTGTGCGCTTGCGGGTTACGACGTCTTGATCAACGACGTGAAGCGCGAGCGGATCGACGCCGCGTTCGAGATCATCTCCGGCAACCTGTCGCGGCAAGTCGCGCGCGGCAAGATCAGCGACGCGGAGAAAGACAAGGCGATGAAGAGAATTCACGCTGCGCCGTCGCTGGACGATTTCGAGCGCGTGGATCTTGCGATCGAAGCCGCGACGGAAGACGAGAAGCTGAAGAAGCAAATCTTCCGCGATCTTTGTCCGAAGCTTTCGAAGAACGCGATGATTGCGACGAACACGTCGTCGATTTCGATCACGCGGCTTGCGGCAGTAACCGACCGCCCAGAGCGTTTCATCGGCCTGCACTTCATGAACCCCGTGCCGCTGATGCAGCTGGTTGAACTCATTCGCGGCATCGCGACCGAGGAAGAGACGTTCACGACGGTGCACGGACTGGTGAAGCGGCTCGGCAAGACGTCGGCGAACTCGGAAGATTTTCCGGCCTTTATCGTCAACCGCATCCTGCTGCCGATGATCAACGAGGCCGTGTACACGCTCTATGAAGGCGTCGGTACGGTCGAGGCGATCGACACCGCGATGCGCCTTGGTGCGAACCACCCGATGGGCCCGTTGCAGCTTGCGGACTTTATCGGGCTCGACACGTGTCTGTCGGTCATGCAGGTGCTGTACGAAGGTCTCGCGGATTCGAAGTACCGCCCATGCCCCTTGCTGGTGAAATACGTCGAAGCGGGCTGGCTTGGCCAAAAGACAAAGCGCGGCTTCTACGACTATCGCGGCGAGAAGCCGGTGCCGACGCGCTGAGCGTTTTCCACATCCTCAATCGGTAAAGTCCCCTGCGATTTTCGCCGCGGGAACTATCGGCGCGGTCTCGCGTTCTTGACTTGGTCGGGAACCGCGCCAGTGGACACAATGCTCCCAAATCGTGATGCCGCGCTGGTCGCCTTGGGGCGGCTGCTGCAGGCGCGTGGGTACCGTTTCACGACCGTGACGCCCGCGACACATGCCCGCGTCAACGCGCGTCCGGACAATACGGTCGCATGCACGCTGGAAGACATCTTCGGCTGGAGCCGTCCGTTCTCACCCGACGATCTGCCGGAGGAAATTGTACGGACGTTGCGCGCAGGCGACGCGATCGTTGGGCACGGAAATCTGTGCCGTAGCGCATACCGTTTCTCGACGCTCGACACTCAGATCTTCATGCACTCCGCATTTCCGACCGGCGACGCGGACGCCGTGTTCTTCGGACCGGACACCTACCGCTTTGCCAATGCGCTCCGAGCGGCTTTTCGCGACACCGAAAGCGATGCCGCCGTGGCGGTCGTCGATATCGGCTGCGGCAGCGGCGCGGGCGGGCTTTATCTGCGATCGCTGTTGCCGGCCGCGACGGTTCGGCTCGTCCTCGGCGACATCAATCCGGAGGCCCTGCGCTGTGCGCAAATCAACACCGTTTTGAACCGATGCGAGGCCGACGTCGTGAAAAGCGATGTGATGGGTGACATCGCGGGTCCGGCCAACATCATCATCGCCAATCCGCCCTATATGATCGACGCGGGTGAGCGCACCTATCGCCATGGCGGCGCAACCTTGGGTATCGATCTTGCGCTGCGCATCGTCGATGAGGCTTTGCCGCGGCTGACGCCTGGCGGCCGGCTGTTGCTTTATACCGGGGCGCCTGTGGTCGAGGGTGTCGACAAGTTTCGCGAAGCCGTTGGGCCGCGGCTCGGCGATCGCGCTTTTAGCTATGAAGAGATCGATCCGGATGTGTTCGGCGAGGAGCTGGACGAGCCCGCGTATGCCCGGGTCGATCGCATTGCGGCGGTCGTATTGATCGTAACCGCCCCGGGAGGCCGACATGCTGAACGACACGCCAACACTTTCCATTGACCCCTTGATGTCGCTCGGCGGGCCACTGTTCGAGGAGGTCCAACTTGAACTTGTACGGTTCAATGCGCGCCGTTTGGAGCCGCAACTGCCGGGCGCCTATTGGCGCGACGATGTCGACGACGATTGTGCGCTGATCCAACTCGAAGGCACCTTCATCGATGCGGTAAGGCGGCAAGTCGCGCGCTTGGTGAAGGATGTGCCCGATCGCCCAGACGCCTTCGTCGCGTGGTTCGAGGGCTTGCGCGACACGGGACCGGGGCAAGGCGACCCCTTGTTCCCGTGGTTGGCCAGCAGGGCCACGTTCGCCCAGATGCGTTGGTTTCTGGCGCAAGAGATCGC
>JANNEL010000688.1:0-4666 GCA_031378595.1 Alphaproteobacteria bacterium | reverse complement strand
GCTGGCCGGCGTCGATCGGATGCGCTGGCCCTATTTCTTGCTGATGAACGCGCTTGGTGGGGTTTGCTGGGCTGCGATCTTCGGGTTCGGTGCTTATTGGTTCGGCGAGCAGATCATGTCAGTCGCCGCGCCGGTCGGGATCGCGCTCTTGGCCGGTGCAGTCTTGCTGGCGATTGCGGGGACGGTGTTGATGCGGCGCTATGAGAAACAGTGGATCGTTGCCGCGCGCGCAGCGCTGAAGGAACCCGAACCTATTGGATCGTGAGCGTCAGGCGGAACCAGCCGTACCCTCCGTCCGCCATTAGGTTTGGATGCACATCGAACACGTAGCGGCCGTTTGTGGGGAGTTGGACCCCGTTCGGCACGCCGGGGCCGTCCACATCGCCGTTCGGGTATTTGAGTACTGTGCGCAGCGTTGCGCCTTCGAGGCGCCAATAGAGCCTCTGACCCGCGCGCGCCCGGAACGCGTAGGTGCAGCAGTCGACGTTTTGACGCGTCCGGCCGGCTAGCACGACGGTGTTGGCGCCGCGCGCGATGTGAACCTCAATGGGGCAATTGCGGCTGCCTTTGCATCCTGCGGCGGCGGGGCCTGCGAGAACGGCAGTGGCAAAAACGGCAAGAAGAGCAGCGCGGATCATCAATTGCTCCTGTTCGGTTCGTGGCCACGGTTGTCACCAAGGCGAGGCGCCGATATAAGCGCGCCGTTCCTGGCAAATTTGTGGACTCCACCCTCATGCAAGACAGCGCGGCAGCCCGCCTCCACATGGTCGAAGGCCAGGTGCGCACGAACGACGTCACCGACAAGCGTATCACGGAAGCGATGGCGCTGCTCGAACGTGAGCGGTTTGTGCCGGCCGCCAACCGCGCGCTCGCCTATGCAGATGTTTGCGTCGAGGTGAAGCCGGGTCGGTTCCTGCCCGATCCGCGCAGTTTCGCGAAGCTTGTTCAGCTTGGCGAGATTCAAGAAAGCGATCGTGTGCTCGATGTTGCCTGCGCAACCGGATATTCGAGCGCGGTGCTCAGCCAGTTGTCGGCCGATGTGGTCGCTCTGGAGGAAGACGAGACGCTGGCGAAAGAGGCAACAGCAGCGCTGCGCTCAGTGCCGAAGCTCGGGCGGCTCTTCGGCGTGGTGGGCCCGCATCTCGAAGGTGCGCCGGCGCAGGGACCGTTCGATCTCATTTTTGTGAACGGTGCGGTTCACCAGGTTCCGGTTGCATGGACGAACCAACTCAAAGAAGGCGGCCGTCTTGTCGTCATTATGTCCGACGGACCGGTAGGAAAGGCTAACTTCTGCGTGCGAAAGGGCGGGGCACTCAGCCGCCGGGTCGCGTTCGACGCTACTGTCCCCGTATTGCCCGGGTTCGAACGCGCCAAAAGCTTTGTGTTCTAAGGCTCGTTGCACGCCAAACGCGTGTTTTATTTTGCGCGGTAAGCTCTAATTTACCAGTGGGTAGTTAACTTCGTCCCGTGCTCGGGAAGGAGCTTTAGTATGCGTTTTGGGGTTGGCACCGGCATGGTCCGGGCGCCGGTTCGCCATGGGTTTCGTGCGGCGTTGCTCGCAACGGTCCTATGGGTTCCGCAAGCGGACGCCGACAGTCTGCAGGATGCGCTTGTCAAAGCGTATCAAACGAATCCGCAATTGTTGGCGGAGCGCGCGAATTTGCGCGCGAGCGACGAAGACGTCGCGCAAGCGATTGCGCAATGGCGTCCCCGTATCTCTCTCAACGCGGACTATTCGAAAATTCACGCGGAATCCAAGACCGATGGTCTGCCGCGCTCGCTCGCACGGACGGAGCCGTGGAGCGCCGACGTCACTGCGACGCAAACTGTTTTCGCGGGCGGACGCATTCTGGCACAACGCCGGCAAGCCGATGCCTTGGTGAACTCGGGCCGCGCGCGTCTGCATTCGACCGAGCAATCCGTCTTTCTGGGCACGATCTCGTCCTACATGAACGTCGTTCGCGACGAGTCGGTGCTGAAGCTCAACCAAACGAACGTCGAGCTTTTGAAGAAGCAGTTGGAAGCGGCGCAAGCGCGCTTCGACGTTGGCGAAATCACGCGCACGGACGTTGCGCAAGCGGAAGCGCGTTTGGCGGCGGGCCGGTCCAGCGAAACGACAGCCGAAGCGAATCTGAAAGTGAGCCGTCTGGCGTATGAGCGCGCCGTTGGCGAGGCACCTGGAACGCTGGATACGAAACCCCCGGTTCCCATGCTGCCCGAAAGCCAAGCGCAGGCGCGCGAGATCGCAAATGTGCAGAACCCGACCTTGGTGGCCGCGCGGGCGCAGGAAAATGCAGCGCGTTATGGGATCGACTTTGCTGTGGGCCAGATGTTGCCGACCGTGACGGTTCAGGCGAGCTATGGCCGCAGCGGTCAAGAGCGCGGCCCGGCAGAGACGATCGGTGACGACACGCGCCTCACAGCGACGGCGACGGTTCCGCTTTATCAGGGCGGCGCCGAGTGGTCCGCCGTGCGGCAGGCCAAGGAACTCAACAACCGTGCGCGGTTGAACGTCGAGGACGCACGCCGGTCGACGGATGAGAGCGTGCAGAACGCTTGGGAGGCCTATCGTGCGGCCCGAGCTTCGTCCGAGGCGAACCGGCAGCAGGTGAAGGCGTCCGAGATCGCGTTCGAAGGCGTGCAGCAAGAGCTTGAAGTGGGCTCGCGCACGACGCTCGACGTGTTGGACCAGCAGCAAGAACTCTTGAATGCGCGCGTGGCGCTGGTTCGTACCGAGCGGGACGAAGTCGTGGCCTCGTACTCGCTGTTGTCGGCGGTCGGCAAGTTGACGGCAACGGACTTGGAGCTGCCCGTGCAGGTCTATGACCCTGTCGAAAATTACGACATGCAGACGTGGCGGCCGCTTGGCGGGGCGACTTACGAAAAGTAAGGGTTTTCCGCTATTCACCTTGTTGCCAGACGGGGCCAGAGCGCTGTGACGCGACTACTGGCGTTTGGCGCGTGCATGGCTTAGTTTTGCTCCTCTTAAGGTGTGGGGCGCGAGTAGCGCGAAAGGGTTTTCGACACAATGCCAACGCCCACGGCGCAGCAAGAACCGACAATGGAGGAAATTCTGGCCTCCATCCGGCGGATCATTTCGGAAGATTCGGATCCCGGTAAGGCGGGCCCGGTCATGTCTGCGCAAGACGGCGGCGGCGAGGTGTTGGAGCTTACGAATATCGTGCACGACGACGGGTCGATCGGCTCTGCTTCGCAAGGCCCAACCGAACCGCGTATGGCGCGCCGCCCGGCACCGCAGCCTCAGCCGATGCCGTCGCGCCGCGAGCCCGAACCGATGCAGTTGCGCGATCCGCTGCCCGAGCCGCGCGTCGCGCGCCGGCCCACGCCGATGGCTTCGAGCGCGCCCGAACCCACCCGTCACATGCGTCCTCAACCGGAATTCAAAATGGCAGACAACAGCGATCGCGAAGGCATCTTGTCCAATCAGGCTTCGTCGGCCGTTACCAACGCGTTTGGTATGTTGAGCCGCGAGCGCGACGTCACCGTCGGGGGCAGCGGTGGCGCCAGCCTGGAAGACATGGTTCAGCAGATGCTGAAGCCGATGCTGGCGGCATGGCTTGAGCAAAACTTGCCCGAAATCGTAGAGCGCGTCGTACAAGAAGAAGTCGAGCGCGCTTCGCGTAACGGTCGCCGCCGCTAGCGGCATCTCTTAACCCAAGCGTTTAGCTCGACAGGATTCGCGCGGGGCCGCCCAGGCCTTGCGCGTTCGTCGTTTATTGTTTTCAAGTCAGGCCCATGCTCGAAAAAACCTACACACCAAAAGACGTGGAAGATCGGCTTTACGGCGAATGGGAAGCGTCAGGCGCTTTCCGTGCCGGCAACAAGCCGAATGCGCAGACGTTCACAATCGTGATCCCGCCGCCGAACGTTACCGGTTCGCTGCATATCGGGCACGCGCTGAACAACACGTTGCAGGATATTCTGATCCGCTTCGAACGCATGCGCGGCAAGGACGTGCTGTGGCAACCGGGCTTGGACCACGCCGGCATCTCGACCCAGATCGTGGTCGAGCGGCAGCTGCAGGAGCGCCAGACCTCGCGCATGAAGCTTGGCCGCGAAGAGTTCGTGAAGCGGGTTTGGGAGTGGAAGGCGGAGTCGGGCGGAACGATCACGCGTCAGCTGCGCCGGCTTGGGGCGTCGTGCGACTGGTCGCGCGAGCGGTTCACGCTGGACGAGGGCTTGAGCAAGGCCGTCATCAAGGTGTTCGTCGCCTGTCACAAGCAAGGCTTGATGTACAAAGACACCCGGCTCGTGAACTGGGACCCGAAGCTGCAAACGGCCGTGTCGGACCTTGAAGTCGAGAATATCGAAGTCAAGGGCAACCTCTGGCACATCAAATACCCGATCGACGGGACCGATCAGTTCATTACGATCGCGACGACGCGGCCCGAGACGATGCTGGGCGATACTGCGGTGGCCGTGCATCGGGACGACGAACGTTACAAGGCGCTTGTCGGCAAGCACGTGCGGTTGCCGCTGAGCGACCGGTTGATCCCGATCGTCGCCGACGAATATGCGGACCCTGAGAAGGGATCAGGCGCGCTCAAGATTACGCCGGCGCACGATTTCAACGACTATGAGGTCGGGCGGCGGAACAAGCTTTAAGCGATAAACATCTTGACACTGGACGGTAAAATCAACGACC
>JANNEL010000687.1:0-10792 GCA_031378595.1 Alphaproteobacteria bacterium | reverse complement strand
ATCATTGCCCGACATGGATTGTCACGCACTCCAAGGGTGGCCTCGACACGTTGGACGCGCTGGTTACGCACCCGGGCGTGCGGCGTTTCGTCGACGGATGGGTTTCGTTCCAGGCGCCGTTTCAAGGCTCGCCGGTTGCGGACGTCGCTTGTAATGCGCCCAAGGCGCGGCGGATCGGCGCTTCGGCGCTGAAGCTTCTGGGCGCAGATCCGCAGGCGATTTGCGACCTGACGACCGATGAGCGAGCACGGTATCTCGACGCCAACGCGAGCGAGATTGCGCAGCTCTTGGCCGAAGTGCCAGTGATGTGCGTCGGGACGGCGGCCGGCAAAGGCCTCTTGCCGTCATGGCCGACGCTGCGGTGGATGGAAGAGCGGGGCTTGCGCAACGACGGGCTTGTGCCGATCGCGTCTACGATCCTGCCGGGCGCGCATTATGTGCTTCTGGACGGGCTCGGGCACGGGGAGGTCGCGACCGGCGGCTTGCTCTCGCGTGCTAAGTTCGAGCAAATCGATTTGCTGAAAATCCTGTTCGCGCTCATGCTGGCGCGACAAACAGAACGGGTGGCGGCATGAGCGAGCTACTGTTCACCGGCGGCGAGTGGGACTTCGCCCTTTTGAAGCGCGTGTTTGCTGCGATCGAGGACGTCGGTCTCAACGCTCTGAAGCTCGACGTCTATCCGCACCAAATCGAGATCATCGCGTCCGAGCAGATGCTCGACGCCTATTCGGCGCATGGCATGCCGTTGATGTACCATCACTGGTCGTTCGGTAAGATCTTCGCGCGCGAAGAGACGATGTACAGCAAGGGCTGGTCGGGACTCGCCTACGAGATCGTCATCAATTCGAACCCGTGCATTGCGTATCTCATGGAAGAAAACACCATGACGATGCAGGCGCTCGTCATGGCGCACGCGTGTTTCGGGCACAATCACTTCTTCAAGAACAACTATCTGTTCCGGCAGTGGACGAACGCCGAGGCGATCCTGGACTATCTCGCGTTCTCCAAGAAATACGTCGCGGCTTGCGAGGAAAAGTACGGCGCGGAAGCCGTGGAGCAGGTTTTGGATTCGGCGCACGCGCTGATGGAGCAGGGCGTGTTTCGCTATCGCCGGCCGCCGCGTCCGTCGCGGGCACAACGCGAAGAGCGTTTGCGCAAGCGCCAGCAGTACGAGGAAGAGAGCTTCAACGATCTGTGGCGCACGCTGCCTGGCACCGCGCGCGACATGAGCGCGGACTTGGCCGCGGTCGACGAGGACGAGGTCGTCGGTCCGCAGGCGCCGATGAACCTGCCGGAAGAGAACCTGATCTATTTCCTGGAGAAGCACTCGCCGGTGTTGAAGAACTGGCAGCGGGAGCTGCTGCGCATCGTGCGCAACGTGGCGCAGTATTTCTATCCGCAGATGCAGACGAAGGTGATGAACGAAGGCTGCGCCACGTTCGTGCACCACTACATCATGAACGCGATGTACGACCGCGGGCAGATCAGCGAGGGGTCGATCCTCGAGTTCCTGCACTCGCATTCGAGTGTCGTCATGCAGCCGGGGTTCGACGACTCGCGCTATTACGGGATCAATCCGTACGCCCTGGGTTTTGCGATGATGTCGGACATCAAGCGCATGTCGGAAGACCCGACGCCTGAGGATCGCGACTGGTTCCCGGATGTCGCCGGCAAAGGCAATTGGCGTGAGGTGTTGAAGCACGCGTGGGCGAACTATCGCGACGAAAGCTTCATCCAGCAATTCCTAAGCCCGAAGGTGATGCGCGATCTGAAGCTCTTTGCCGTGCGCGACAAGACGGAGGACCCCGTCTACACCGTGGCCGCGATCCACAACGAGCTCGGCTATCGCAAACTGCGCACATCGCTTGCGCGGCTCTACGATCTTTCGACGCATCAGCCCGACGTCCAAGTGGTGGGCGCCAATCTTGCGGGGGACCGGACGCTCACCTTGCGTCACAATCGCCATCGCGGCATTCCGCTTGCGCAGAACACCAAGGACGCGGTCCTCAAGCACATTCGCCGCTTGTGGGGCTACAACGTCGTTCTCGAGGAGCCGGAGGCGTAAGCGCCTTCTAGTTCGACGAGTTCGGCGTCACCACAATCTTGTACACGTACTCTGGTGTCGACATGCCGGTCGTCCGCTGCACGTAGTATTCCGTGCCGCCGACAACCGCGATTGCCGCAAGCAGCGACCACGCAATCCAGTCACGATAATAGGTCCGACGCATAGTGGTTTCTCCTCGGTGCGAGTTCATCGTTACGCAAACTGAGAAACACGATGTCGAATGCAATCCTACGCTCATGCGGTGGGGGTGCAAGCAGTTCGGCGCGTGTTGCTTCGCAGTCGCAATGAAGGTTCGGCGCGGATTCTAGGCGCGTTCATTCTCGCGCGGACGGATCAAGAAATGGCCGTGGAGCGCCGCAATCGGGCGCGTGTGCTCGTCCTGCCAGGCTTCGGCGCGGACATTACATACGCGGCGGCCGTGCTTGGTCACAATTGCGCGCGCGTAAGTATCGACGGGTTTGCCGGAGCGGAGGTAATCGATCCCGATGTCGACGGGCTTCGGCAGATCTTCGCTTTCAGCTTCCATCATCAACTGGATGACAGCCGTGACTTCCAGGAATGCGCCGACCACACCGCCATGAAGCGCAGGCAAGACGGGGTTGCCGATTAGCCTCTGGCTGAAGCGCAGGATCGTGGTTAGCTCGGTGCCTTTGCGATCCACTTCGATGCCGAGAAATTTGCAGTACGGAATTGCGTCGACCAGCGCTTGCAGGTCGGGTTTCTTGCCTTCGGCGGCAGCGCGGCGAATGATCTCCATCACTTGCCTCCAGCAGCCGGTGCGTTTGCGCCGCGCTGGCTCTTCGTGCCCAGCATGAACGCTGCCGCGCAGGTCGCGATCGGGTCGGTGCGGTCGGTGTGGTAGGCGACGCCACGCGCGAAGGCGATGTTCTTCGTCACCTTGTAGCACTCGGCGAAGGCGAAAATGTCTTCGCCCGGATTTGCGGCTTTCATGTAGTCGATGCGCAGGTCGAGCGTCGCGATCTGGCCGATCAACCTGGTCTTCGAGCCGACGGCTATGCCGCACGCATTATCGAGCAATGCCGTGATGACGCCACCGTGGATCACGCGTGTATCGGGATTGCCAACCAGGTGCTCAGCGTAGGGGACTTTGCAGACGGCTTCGCCAGCCTTGATCTCGACGACCATGAGTTGGAGGGCGGCGGCGTGCGGGACGCCGGCCAGGACGAAGCCTGCCTTGTGTTCGGGAACGTTCGTGGGCAAATCGCTCATCGGCTTCGAATGGATGCTTGGCCGGCTACGGCTGTCAATGGCGAGCTTTGCTGCGGCTCTTGGCGCGCGGGCGCGCGCGGTAAGGTCAACGGCAGCGAATTCTTTTGACTGTGCACCGGACAAGGGTCCAATCGGACATTGGGGACGCGTCGGGGGGCGCGGCAAATGGGGCGTGCGGTTTGGGCCGCTGCGTTGGCGCTATCGTTGAGCGCGGCACAAGCGGGCGAGTACACTATCAGGTCGTTTCGGTGGGATGAGGATTATTCCTATCTCGCTACGCGTGCGCCTGCGGACGACCTTGAGGCGTTGAAGTTCATCGCGCTCGACGACTCGCGCGACGCCTGGCTGAGCTTGGGTGCCGACGCGCGGCTTAGGGCGGATGTGATTGAGAACGGCAGCTTCTCGCTCAGGCCTGGCGGCGATTACACGACTGTGACGACCCGCGTTCTGTTGCATACGGATTGGCATCTCAACGATTCATTGCGCGCATTTGTGCAGCTCGGTTTTCACGATGAAAACGGGCGGCGGCCGCGGGCGCGCTCGTTCGACGAGGGCGCGATCGACTTGCAGCAGGCGTTTGTCGATCTCCATCCAATCGACGATGTGCGGGTGCGCGCGGGCCGCCAAGAGCTGCCCCTTGGGAACCAGCGCCTCTCCGACGTTCGGGAAGGCGGCAACATCCGGCGCGCATTCGACGGCGTGCGCGTGGACGCCAAGATCGACGACGTGAAAGTCACGATGTTCGCCGCGTCGCCGGTCGCGAACGGCCAGGAAGACTTTGACGACGAGGCAACGCGGGGCGAGGCTTTCTACGGCCTTTACCTGACGGTGCCGCTCGTTTGGACCGGCGGCTCGGCCGACGCGTTCTGGCTGGTGCGCGAGAAGCCGAACTCGGTGTTTGCGGCAGGCGTTGCGGACGACGCTCGTTCGAGCGTCGGTGGGCGCCTCTTCGGCGCGGCGGGCGCCTGGGACTATGACGTAGAGGCGTTGGAGCAATTCGGGACCTTCGGAGCCGACGACGTGCGTGCTTATGGTGCGAGCGTCGATATCGGGTGGAAGGCGGCTACGTTGCCTTGGAAGCCGCGCTTCGGCGTGCGGTTCGATTTGGCGAGCGGCGACCAGCGGCCGGGCGACGGCGAACTTCAGACCTTCGACGCGCCCTATCCCAATTTCTCGTACCTGTCCGCCAGCAGCGCTTATTGGCCGGGGAATGCGTGGTCGTTGTTTCCGTTGCTGACGGCGACGCCGCAGGACGATCTGACATTCTATCTTGGCGCGCAGTACATGGCACGGCTGGAAGCTTCGGATGCGTTCTACTATCAGCCGCAGATACCGATTGCCCTTCCCGGCACCGACGCGCACGGCGTGATGACGCAGATTTACACGCGGCTACGGTGGGAGCCGACGCTGCATTGGGTGGTGTCGGCGACAGCGATCTATCAAGCTGCAGGTGTCGCCACGAACGAGGTGGGCGGCGAGGACACGTTCATCGGATCGACCAGCGTCGCTTGGCGCTTCTAGCCATTCGGACAAGCGGCAGAGAAGGTTAGTGGCGTCACAGACGGCCCCGGCTGGTGAAAAGTTGACGGCGCGTCACCCATCCTCGATAATGCTCCGTGGGCTGAACAAAGCTTTGGGGACTTAATGCCTGTCACGCCGCGCGCGCCCGATCCGCGCTTGCCTAAAACATGCATCATCGGCGCTGGATCGAGCGGGATCGCTGTCGCCAAAGTGTTTTCCGAATTCGGGATTCCGTTCGACTGTTTGGAGAAGTCCGACAGAGTGGGCGGGAACTGGGCCTTTAAGAACCCAAACGGGATGTCGTCGGCCTACCGGTCACTGCACATCAATACGTCGCGCGAGAAGATGGCGTATTCGGACTTTCCGATGCCGTCGAGCTTTCCCGACTATCCCCACCACGAGCAGATTGCGGCCTATTTCGATTCCTACGTCGATCACTTTGGCTTTCGCGATCGCATCACGTTCGACTGCGGGGTGAAGCGGGCGGAGCGGACAAGCGACGGGTTGTGGTGGATTACGCTGGAGAGCGGGGAGCAGCGGCTCTACGACGCGCTCGTCGTCGCGAACGGGCATCATTGGGACCCGCGCTTGCCGGAACCGGGTTACCCGGGCGCATTCGACGGTAAGCAGATTCACAGTCACGCCTATATCGATCCGCGCGAGCCTTTGATTTGCCGCGATCGGAACGTGCTTGTCGTTGGCTTCGGGAATTCGGCGCTCGATATCGCGTGCGAGCTTGGTCACAAGGGTGTGGCGAAGAAGGTGTTCCTGTCGCAGCGGCGGGGCTATTGGGTGGTGCCGAAGTACACGGCGGGCGAGGTGCTCGACGCGCAGATCGCACATCCGAGCAAAGACCCGTCTTGGACGCAACGCTACTTGCCTTCGACCTTGCTTCGCTGGCTCGCCGAGAAGCAGCTTGAGTCCACCGCCGGGCGGCCGGAGCAATTCGGCTTAACCGCTCCCGATCATGCATTCCTGTCGACGCATCCGGCCGTCAGCCAAGAGCTCTATGTGCGGATCGGCTCCGGCGATATTTCGCCGAAGCCGGACGTTCGCGAACTGCGCGGCAAGCAGGTCGTGTTTACGGACGGCAGTGCCGAAGACGTGGACATCATCATCTGGTGCACGGGCTACAAGATTTCGTTCCCGTTTTTCGACGAGGGGTTGATTGCAGCGCCGGGCAACGACGTTGCGCTATGGAAACGTATGATCGATCCGCGGTTCTCGAGCCTCTTCTTCGTGGGTTTGGTGCAGCCGCTCTGCGCGATGATGCCGATCGCGGAAGAGCAGGCGAGGTTTCTTGCGCATTATCTGACCGGGTACTATGCGGTTCCGCCGGTTGAGATGATGAATGCGGAGCGCATGGAGATGCACGAGCGCGTCAAGCGCGGTTACGTGCCCTCGCCGCGACACACGATCCAGATCAATTGCGGGGAATACACAACCGATTTGCGGCGGGAGCTGGCGAAAGGGCGCAAGCGTGCGGCGGCCCATGGGTATATACTGCCCATCGAACCGCGGGTGATCCGGCCTTCGCCCAGGCAAACGGTGGCGGCATGAGTATCGACCTCGACGCAAAGACCCGCGGCAAGCGCGAAGAGACGAAAGCGAGCAATCGTCAGGCGATCATCGACGCGGCGCGGCGCGTGTTCGCAGAGTTGGGGTACGGCGCCACGACAGTGCGCGACATCATCCGTGCGACAGATCTCGCGTCCGGCACGTTCTACAACTACTTCAAATCGAAGGAAGAGGTATTCCAGGCGCTGCAGGACGAGACCGCCTTGCGCGTGCGGCCACGCCTTCGCGCTGAGCGGGTGCGTGCACGTAATTTCGAGGAGTTCATCTCCGGTTCGTTCCGCACGTTCTTCGACTTCGTGAAGAACGACCATGCAACGTTTGCCACCATGCGGCGCAATCCGGAGATGCAGCGCGTGCGGATCGACACGCCGGAAGTTGTCGCCGGGTTCGATGAGTTGCGCGCCGACTTGGAGCGGGCGATCGAAAGCGGCGTGGTGCCCGATGCGGACCCGGATTTGCTGATGGCCTCCATCGTTGGCGTCGCGTTCGAGGTCGCCAATCACTTGGTTGCCCGCGAAGATCTCAGCGTCGACGATGCTGCAAAGTTCGCGACGGCCCTGTTCCTCGGCGGCGTGCAGGCACTGCCGAAGCGGCGGCGCGGGTAGTTGCCGCGACGCTTCAGTCGCTTGTCAAAATTCAACGAGCACCGCGTTGAACGGCGCGTCGGTCCGTTGCGCCCACAGCGAGCGACGTGGGCGTCGGATTGCTCTACCATTGCTTGTCGCAGTCTGCCTATCGTGCTCGCTCACCCTAACCCAAGGCCGATAGCTCAATGACGATCGAGGTGGACGTGTTGGTTGTCGGTGCCGGACCGGTGGGCTTGGCGACGGCGATCGAGCTTGGCCATCGAGGGATCAAGGTTTTACTTGTCGAGCAGAACGAGCGCGGGGGCGTGGCACCGCGCGCAAAAACCACCAACGTGCGGACGCGCACGCATCTGCGGCGGTGGGGCATTGCGGACAAACTGGCAGCGGAGGCGCCCTTCGGCGTCGACTATCCGAACAACATGGTGTTTGTCACCAGCCTCGCCGGTTACGAGCTTGCGCGCTTCAGCAACGCGTTCAACGCGGCGCCGACGCGCTCTGACCTCTACCCCGAGCATGCGCAATGGATTCCGCAATACGCACTCGAAAAGGTAATGCTGGCGCACGCGCGCGCGTTGCCGGGCGTCGAGATACGGTTCGGCACGACGTTCCAGGGTGGGCGTCAGAGCGACACGGATGTGGAGTCGAACCTTCTCGAAGGTGGTGCGGCCTTGCGCGTGAGTTCGCGCTACCTCGTCGGTGCGGATGGGGCGCGCAGCACGGTGCGCGAATTGATCGGCGCGAAAATGGAAGGTCGGCGGGGCCTTTCGCGGAGCTACAACATCATCTTTCGCGCGCCCGGGCTCGCCGATGAGCACCAACACGGGCCGGCCGCGATCTATTGGCAGCTTGGCCGGCACGGGCTCAGTGCAATCGGCCCGATGGATCGCGACGACGTTTGGTTCTTTATGCCGCGCCTCGCCGAGGGTCAGACGCTGAGCCACGACGAAGCGGCCGCGTTGATCGCCACTCATACCGGTATCGACCTTCCCTACGAGGTCTTGAGCGCCGACAGTTGGAGCGCGAACGAGTTGCTCGCTGACCGGTACAGCGACGGTCATATCTTTCTCGCCGGGGATGCCTGCCATTTGCATCCGCCGACCGGCGGTTACGGCATGAACATGGGCCTGGGCGACGGCGTGGATCTTGGGTGGAAGATTGCGGCGATGCTCAAGGGCTGGGGCGGGAACGAGCTGCTTGAGAGTTATGAGATTGAGCGGCGGCCTGTGCACCGCAAGGTGATCGAGGAGGCGGTCGCCAATCTCGGTGCGGTGGGGATGCCGCCGGCTGGGATCTCTGCCAACACGGCGGAAGGCGCGCGACTGCGGCAGGCGATCGGCGCCCAAATTCAAGCGACGAAGGGGCGCGAGTTTCACACGCTCGGCACCGTACTAGGGCTTTCCTATGAAGGATCGCCGCTCATCGCGCGCGAAGACGGCGAGGCGCCGCCGCACGATGGCGCCGTCTATAAACCAACGGCGCGCGCGGGTTCGCTGGCACCGCACGGGTGGTTGCCGGATGGCCGCTCGCTCTACGACCTTTTCGGACCGGACTTCACGTTGCTAGTGGCCGCGAACGCCGGTGTCGGCGAGGTTGCGCAGGCGGAAGCGGACGCCACGCGCCTCGGCATCCCGCTCAGCGTCGTTCGGCCTGTTGGGATCGACGTTGCGGCGCTCTATGGAGCGCCGCTCGCTTTGGTTCGTCCCGATCAGCACGTGGCGTGGCGGGGTTCTTCGTGGAACCATCCGCTCACGCGCGCTGCCGGTCGCGGTTGACGCGTTACCAAACGCGGACGCGCTGGTCCGGCGCCAGATAGAGTTTGTCTGTCGGCTTGATCGGGAAGGCCGCGTACCACGCATCCAGATTGCGCACGGTGAGCGCACGGTATTGCGCGGGCGCGTGGCCGTCGTTAATCAGGCGCTGCCGCAACGCTTCCGGGCGCATGTAGGTGCGCCAGCTTTGCGCGTAAGCGAGGAAGAACTGCTGGTCGCCGGTGAAGCCGTCGACCACCGGGGCTTCCTTGCCGCCGAGCGAGGCGCGATACGCATCGTAGGACGCGCCGAGGCCCGCGAGGTCGGCGATGTTCTCGCCAAGCGTTTGCGCGCCGTTCACGGCAAGATCGGGGAAGGGTTTGTAGCCGTCAAACTGCTTCGCCAGGGCGGCACCGGCAGCCTTGAATTGCTTCAGGTCGGCGTCCGTCCACCAATTGCGCAGATGGCCTTGCGCGTCGAACTGGGCGCCGGTGTCGTCGAAGCTGTGGCTGATCTCGTGACCGATTGTGGCGCCGATGCTGCCGTAGTTGACGGCGGCGGAGGCGGTCGGATCGTAGAACGGCGGCTGCAAGATACCGGCCGGGAAGTTCAGCGCGTTAAGGATGGGCAGATTCACTGCGTTCACGATGTGGGGGATCATCACCCATTCGTGGCGGTCGATCGGTTTGCCAAGGCGTGCGCGTTGCTGCGCGTATTTGAAGCTCTCCGAACGTTCTGCATTGCCGACGGCGTCGCCGCGCACGACCTTGAACGCGGAATAGTCTTGCCACTTGTCGGGGTAGGCGATGCCGACGGTCAACGTGGCCAGCTTGCGCTTGGCTTCCGCCTTCGTCTTCGGCGACATCCAAGCCAGCGCGTCGATGCGCTTGCGGAACGATGCCGTGATATTGGCGACCATCTTGTTCAGCTGCGCTTTGGCCGCCGGCGGGAAGTACTTCGTCACGTACATCTTGCCGACCGCTTCGCCGAGCGCGTCGTTCGTGGCATCGACGGCACGTTTCCAGCGCGCGCGCTGCTCCGGCGTTCCTTGCAGCGTCGTGCCGTAGAAGGCGAACGCTTCATCGGCGAACGCTTTGGGCAGGATCGCCGCATTGTGATCGATCACGCGGAACGTCAGGTAATCCTTCCAGTCGTCGAGGCTTTCGCCGGCGGCGAGCGCTGAGGCGCCCTTCACGGCGCCGGGCTGCCAGACAATGAACGTCTTCTGCTTGTCGAGGCCGGCGGCGACGAAATAGGCGTTCCAGTCGATGCCCGGTGCTTTCGCGGCGAAGTCAGCGCGCGCCCAGGGATTGTTGCCCTTTTGGATGTCGTCGCTGTCGCTGCGGCTTGCGTTGGTTTGGGCGATCTTCGTTTCCAGCGCCATGATGCGTGGCGCCTTTGCCTCGGCGTTCGCGACGCCTGCCAGCTTCAACATCTTGCCGATGTGCGCGAGATAAGCGGTGCGCGCTTTCTTCATCGCGTCCTTGTCGGACACGTAGTACTCGCGGTCCGGCATGCCGAGCCCGCCTTGGAAGATGAACGGCGAATAGCGCGACGGATCTTGGAACGACGGCGAGACCCAGAGGCCGAAGATGTTGTCGGTGAAGAGGTCGGTCGCGTTCAAAATGTCGATATCGGCGCGCAGGTTCTCACCCAGATAGCGCGCGAGCGCGGTGCGGTCGGCGATTGCGGCGATCTTTGCGAACGACGGCTTCAGCGGCGCCACGCCTTTCGCTTCGATGCCGGCTTCGTCCATGAAGCTTGCGTAGAAGTCGCCGACCTTTTGCGCGTCGGAGCCGGGCTTTGCGCTCTTCGCGGCATCTTGAATCAGATCGACAGCACGCTTCGACGTCTCTTCGCCCAAGATGGCGGCGCCGCCGTAGGAGCTGCGATCGGCGGGGATGGGATGGCTCTTTACCCAGGCGCCATTCGCGTAGGTCCAGAAGTCGTCGCCGGGGGCGACGGCGGTGTCCATTGCGGCGCGCTCGACGCCGGCGGCGAAGGCTGCGGCTGCGGATGTGGCGAAGACTGCGGCGATCATGATGCGGCGCATGGGCGTGCTC
>JANNEL010000594.1:0-3107 GCA_031378595.1 Alphaproteobacteria bacterium | reverse complement strand
CCACAAGTCGCCGATCGCGGCACTGTCGCCGCCACCGATCCAAACGATCGCGGGATGTTTGGCACTGCCCTTCGGCGCTGGCGTCAGGTAGGCGGCAAGGTCGCCTGGCGGAGCGGGATAGCGGACGAGGTCGAACGCACCGACTGGGGGCGGCGGCGCATCGTCTGACTGACTCCGTCCGACGACGCCCGCGTCATGACCGCGGCGTGCGTCGGCGAGAGATTGGTCGGCGGCGTTGGCCGCACCCGCGAAGACGGCAAATGCCGCCAACAGTTTGGCTATGCGTTGCACGTGACTACTGTTGCTGCGGAGTGTTGGCGATTGCCGGGTCCTCGGGCTTCGGTCCGATTGCGTTGGGATTGTTGTTCGCTCTGGTGGGATCTTCGGGCTTGGGACCGATCGCGCAAGGATTTGTGTTGCCTGTTCCGAGTGCCGGGTCTTCCGGCTTAGGTCCGATCGCAGTGGTGTTGTTCGTACCGCGCGCCGGGTCTTCCGGCTTCGGCCCGATCGCAAGTCCGTGTTTGCGCTTGATTGCGGGGTCTTCAGGCTTCGGGCCGATTGCTTGTGTGCCGTTTGGGCAAGCCGGATCTCCCGGCTTTGGTCCAATGTTGGTCGCGGGGCTTCCGCCCACCTTGTTTTGCGCTGCGCTGGCAATAAGCGCCGTCGTCACCGTTGCCGCGAGGAGGGCCAGCACGATGGCTGCCACTTGTTGTCCGTTCGTAGAAGACTCCGTCCGGGCGCAATACCCTACGCTGCACGATAGCAGATCGCGGGTGCCGCGTGAACCGCGGGAACTCACGCGCTCCTGCCGGGCTAGGTGTGTCCGTCCTTGTTTTTGAGTTCGAGGATGTGTTGTTGCTCGATCAGCCTTCGCCAGGTGGCGACGTCGCCGAAGTCCACGGGCCCCGTCCGGCGCGCCGTCAAGGGGCGGATGACGAGCAGGTAGTAAAGTGTTCCTGTCAGCGCGCCGCCGAGATGTGCGCCGTGGCCGATGGGCAGGCCGCCGCCTTCGGTTTGTGCGATCAGGCCCACGACGTCGAGGCCGACGAAGACCGCGGCGCCGACGAGCGACGGCATCGGGACGATACCGAGCAACAGCAGGCGCGCTTCCGGGTAGAGGAAGCAGAACAATAGGATCACGCCCGAGATTGCGCCGGATGCGCCGAGTGCGGGGAGCTCCGGATGGCCGAGGAGGAATGCCGACACTGACGCGTGGCCAAGCGAGGCCACGATCGCCGCGGTCAGGTAGAACGTGAGGTAGCGGCCCGAACCGATCGTGGCCTCAACGATCGGGCCGAATGTCGCCAGCACGTACATGTTTAGGAAGAAGTGGAGGAAGATCAGGTGCGAGAATTCGGATGTCAGTAGCGTCCACCAGCGCCCGGCCGCGAGCCCGTCGGCGCTGACGAGGAAATTCTCGATCATGAACGGGCTCTGGCCGAGATAGAGCCAGGCCGCGAAGACGGCGGCGTTGAGAACGAGAAACACGAGTGTGACGGGGCGCATTTGGGGACTGTAGCGTAGCTGCGGCTGTTGCGCATGTTCCCAATCGCGTTATAGCGTCGTGTTCAGATGACCGCGTCCGACCCCGAAACCGTGCTCTACCGCGTTTTTGCGCAGCGGTTCCCGACGGAAGATGCGTGTCTGGATCACCTGCTCGCGTTGCGCTATGGGCGGCGGGGGCCTTGTCCGAAGTGCGGGCGGGTGACGACGTTTCACCGGCTGAAGCGAGCGTCGGCTTACGTCTGCCAGTGGTGCGCCTACCACATCCATCCGAAAGCGGGGACACCCTTCGCGCGGACGCGCACGCCGCTGCAGGATTGGTATTATGTGATGTTTCTCACCTGCGTCGGCCACAAGCGGATGAGTGCGCGCGAGGTGCAGCGCCAGCTGGCGGTGACGTACAAGACTGCGTGGCGGATCACGCATGAGATCAAGACGCATTTGGCAATGTGACTTCCGTGCACTTGCGGGGGTGCATCAGGCGAAGGCATAGTGTTCGCGAGGTACAAGGGATTCCCTGCGCATGTGTGGTGTTGTTCGCATCCGCTAGCTGATTTTCAGCTCACGCTCTGAGCCCGCCCAGGGTTGGTGAGCGTTCGCGCGTCCTCTCTTCATTTGGCACGGCAGGTTTATGGCTTACTTGGCGAACAGCGCGGTCAATCGCGTCAATGTGCATTATGCGTTTCAGGCCTTCGCATCGGCGGGGGCGGGGACGTTCTTGCTCGTCTATTTCGTGCGGGCGGGCTTGAGCGTGCCGCAGGCGTTGTTGGCGCTGGCTGCAATCATTTTCGGGCGGTTCGTTTCGCGGCCGCTGTTGTTGCCGATCGCGAAACGGTTTGGGCTCAAGAGCACACTCATCATCGGCACGCTGCTTCTGGCGGCGCAGTATCCGGTGGCGGCGTGGATCGACGGGCTGTCGGTCGGGCTCCTGCTCAGATGCATGTTTTCGGCGGTCGGCGATGCGTTTTATTGGACGAGCTATCACGCGTATTTCGCTTCGCTCGGCGACAGCGAGCATCGCGGGCATCAGATTAGTGCGCGCGAAGCGATCGTCGCACTGATCGGGATCGTGGCACCTGTCGTGGGGACCTGGGGGTTGGTCACGTTCGGGCCGTTCGTCACGTTTGCGGCGGCGGGGATGGTGCAGGCGCTTGCCGTCGTGCCGCTGCTCACAGTGCCTGCTATAGCCGTGCGGGCGCAGGCGCCGGGTGCGTTCGCCCACGCGTTTCGTGGGGCACGGATCTTTGCCGTCCACGGATGGTTCACGGGCGCGTTCGTGCTCGTGTGGTGGATCGCGCTCTTTGTCGCGCTCGACAAGAGTTACGCTTCGTTCGGCGGCGCGATGACGGTTGCCGCGATCGCGGGGGCTGTCGGCGGGTTGCTGCTCGGAAAGGGTATCGATGCCGGGCACGGCGCGCGGGTTGTCGTCTTCGTGTTTGTGGGGATGGCGGCGGCGATCTTCTTGCGGGGGACGAGCCTCGGTAATCCGGCGGTCGCGATCGCGGCGAATGTGATCGGTGTGTTTGCAATGTGCTTCTATGTGCCGGTGCTGATGACGGTAATCTACAATCTGGCGAAGGCGTCGCCGTGTCCGCTCAGGTTCC
>JANNEL010000576.1:0-3106 GCA_031378595.1 Alphaproteobacteria bacterium | reverse complement strand
TAAACCTCTTCCACCTCGCGCACACCGCCCACGACGCGGATCGCGCCTTTCAGGGCTGGGGTGACTGCGTAGCGGCCGGGAAGTTCGAGTTCGACTTCGCGTTCGCCCTTCTCGACCGGAAAAATCAGAGACACGAGGCCTTTGCCTTGTTGGTTCTTGAGGCGCTCCTGGATGCTTGCGAGCGGTTTTGGGTCGTCGATGAAGATTCGCAGACCTGCGCCGGTTTGTGCCGCGGCTTCGTTCAAACCTTGCACGCGCAGGATTTGGAGCTTCAGGTCGTCGCCATCCCAGCGCGTGGCAACGTCGAGGATGACGGACTTGCCGGGCTCTAAGTGTTGGCCACCCTGCGCCAGGGTTTCCGCGAAGGCGACGGCTTCGAACATGCCCGATGCATCGGAGAAACCAATGTGGGCCATGCGCTTGTCGTCGCGCGTGCGGCGTTCCTGCCGGCGGATGACACTGCCGGCCAGCGTGACGGCGCGGTCTTCGTGGCGCTTGTCGGCGGCGAGTTCGGCATAGGGCACAACGCGTAGACGCGCGAGGGTCTGTGCGAATTCGTCGAGCGGGTGCGCGGACATGTAGAAACCGATCGCGCCGAACTCGCGGGACAGCCGGTCCGGCATCGTCCATTGGTTGACCTGCGGCAAGGCGCGGTCGCGCGTCGTCTCGACCTCGCCGAACAGATTGACTTGCGAGCTCTCGCGCTCGCGGCTGGTGATTGATGCTTCGCCCAGCATCATGTCGATCGAGGCATGCGCCGTCGCACGGTTCGAGTTCAGACTGTCGAACGCACCTGCTGCGACGAGGTTTTCGAGGATACGTTTGTTGACGTACTTCGCGTCCACGCGGCGTGCGAAGTCGAACAGGCTGGTGAATTTGCCGCCTGTATTTCTTACGTCGATGACATGGTCCATTGCCGCGCGGCCCACGTTGCGGATCGCGGCCAGAGCGTAGTGGACGACGTCGCTACCGTCCGCGCGCTTGCTTGCCCTGAACAGTGCGGCTGAGGCATTGATGTCGGGCGGTACCACAGTGATGCCCATGCGTTCGGCTTCCTGACGGAAGATCGAGAGGCGTTCCGGTGAGCCGATATCGAGCGTCATCGAGGCGCAGAAGAATTCCACCGGGTAGTTCGCCTTCAGCCACGCGGTCTGGTAGGCGACCTGCGCGTAGGCGGCGGCGTGAGCCTTGTTGAAGCCGTAGCCTGCGAATTTTTCCGCTTGAAGGAATATCTGCTCGGCGATGTCGGCGGGGATGTTCTTCTGCTTGGCCGCGCCTTCGATGAACCTGACGCGGTGCGCCGCCATCTGCTCCTTGATCTTTTTGCCCATCGCGCGGCGCAATTCGTCGGCTTGGCCCAGCGAGTAACCGGCAAGCTCACGCGCGATCAGCATCACGTCTTCCTGGTACGTCATCACGCCGTGCGTGTCCGACAGGATCGGTTCCAGCGCGGGGTGCAGGTAGAACGGCTTTTCGCGGCCGTGTTTGCAGGCGATGTAGACCGGAATCTGGTCCATCGGGCCCGGCCGATAGAGTGCCACGAGCGCGATCAAGTCTTCGACGCGGTCGGGCTTCATCTTGCGCAAGAGATCGCGCATGCCGGTCGATTCCAGCTGGAAGATGCCGGTTGACGCACCCTTGCCCAGCGCTTCGTACGCCTTCTTGTCGTCGAACGCGACGTCCTCGGCTTTCACTTTGATGCCGTGGCGCTCGAGGATCATCTTCTCGGTTTCGGCGATGACGGTCAGCGTTTTCAGGCCCAAGAAGTCGAATTTGACGAGCCCCGCCTTCTCATCCTGCTCGTAATCGAGCTGCGTGACCGGCATTTCGGAGCTTGGGTCGCGATAGAGCGGCACCAACTCGTCGAGCGGGCGGTCGCCGATGACAACGCCGGCCGCGTGGGTTGAGGCGTGGCGATAGAGGCCTTCGAGCTGGCCCGCGATCTGGAACAGCCTTGCGACGGATTCCTCTTCGTTCTCCATTTGCTGGAGGCGCGGCTCTTGGGTGATCGCTTGGCGCAACGTCACTGATTGACCAGGCTGGATCTTGATCATCTTGGCGATGCGGTCGACTTGGCCCTGCGGCATTTGAAGAACACGGCCAACGTCGCGGAGCGCAGCGCGAGCTTGCAGAGTTCCCAGCGTGATGATTTGCGCCACGCGATCGTGGCCGTATTTGTCCTGAACATAACGGATCACTTCGCCACGCCGGTCTTGGCAGAAGTCGATATCGAAGTCCGGCATCGAGATACGTTCGGGGTTCAAGAAGCGTTCGAACACAAGACCAAAGCGCAGTGGGTCCAGCGCGGTAATCTGTAATCCCCACGCGACGACCGAAGCGGCGCCCGATCCACGAACGCCAACCGGTATGCCCTGCCCGCGCGTCCATTTCATGAAGTCGGACACGATCAGGAAGTAACCCGCGAACTTCATCCTGATGATGACGTCGAGTTCGAATTTCAGGCGGTCCCAGTAGGCTTGCTCCTCAGCGAACAGCCCGCTTGCCGCGAGGCGCGCTTTGAGGCCGATCTCAGCTTGCGAGCGCAGCTCATCTTCCGGTGAAAGGCCCGAGGCGGGTACGAAGTCCGGGAGAATGGGACTGCGCTTCTTTGGAATGAAGGCGCAGCGCTTCGCGATCTCGATCGTGTTCGCAATTGCTTCCGGCGCATCGGCGAACAGTGCCGTCATTTCCTCCGCCGATTTGAAGTAGTGCTGTCTGCTCTCCTTGCGGCGGTCGTCTTGGCTGACATAGGAGCCTGTCGCGATGCAGAGCAGTGCGTCGTGCGCTTCGAACAGATCTTTCTTCCCAAAGAACGGCTCGTTCGTAGCGACAAGCGGAATATCTAGCGCATAGGCGAATTGAACCAAATGCGGCTCGGCGATCGCTTCGGCGGAAATACCGTGACGTTGGAGTTCGACGTAGAGACGGCCGGCGAATACAGACGCAAGCCGCTCCGTCCAGGTTTTCGCGGCTTCGATTTGGCCGTCGACGATAAGCTTGTTGATCAAGCCCCTGGGCCCGCCCGTGAGCAGGATCAAACCTTCATTGTACTCTTCGAGCATCGCCCAGGTGATGTGCGGTGGTTCGCCGACGCTGACGTCGAGGT
>JANNEL010000169.1:0-6664 GCA_031378595.1 Alphaproteobacteria bacterium | reverse complement strand
GGCACCGAGGTCAGCAGAAAAGTAAGAGCCGGCAGGATGCCGGCGGTCCCTGGAAGTAAGAGCGGGCGGGACGCCCGCGCTCCCAGACTGCGCCGTTGCTCTCACTGGCCGCGTCCCGGGAGCGTTCCCATGTGTTTGGCGATAATCTGCAACATCACTTCGTCGGCGCCGCCGCCGATGGAGGCGAGGCGGCCGTCGCGGTAGCGCCTGGTGATGGGCGTCTCCGACATGAAGCCCATGCCGCCCCAGTATTGCAGGCAGGCGTCGCTGACTTCGCGTTGCAGGCGGGCGGCTTTCAGCTTGGCCATGGAGGCGAGTTTCGTCATGTCTTCACCGGCGACGTAACGCTCGACGGCCGTCCAGGTGAGTGCGCGCAGGGCTTCCAGTTCGGTTTGCAGTTCGGCGAGGCGGAAGTGGACGACTTGGTTGTCGAGCACGGACTTGCCGAAGATCTTGCGCTCGCGCGTGTAAGCGATCGTTTCGTCGATCGATTTTTGCATGCCGGTGAGGGCCGCGAGCGCCGCATACATGCGCTCTTCCTGGAACTGCACCATTTGGTAGGTGAAGCCCAGACCCTCCTCGCCAATGCGGTAGCGTTGCGGCACGCGCACGTCGTCGAAGTGGATTTGCGCGGTGTCGCTGGAGTACATGCCGAGTTTCTTCAGCGTGCGGGCGACGGTCACGCCCTTCGTCTTCATCGGCACGCAGATCATCGTCTTGTTGCGGTGGACTGGGCCGTCACCGGTGTTGGCGAGCAGGCAGATCCAGTCGGCTTGGGCGCCGCTTGTCGTCCACATCTTGCCGCCGTTGATGACGTAGTCGGCGCCGTCGTGCTTTGCGTTCGTCTTGATCGCGGCGACGTCGGAGCCTGCGCCCACTTCGGAGACGCCGAGGCAGGCGACGTACTCGCCGCTGATCGAAGGCTTCAGGAACTGCTCGCGCACCTCATCGGTGCCGAAGCGGGCGAGGGCGGGGGTCGCCATCTCAGTCTGCACGGCGATCGCCATTGGGATGGCGCCGCAGTTGATGTGGCCCAAGGCCTCGCAATAGACCGCGGCATAGGAGTAATCGAGGCCGAGGCCACCGAACTTCTCGGGCTTCGTAATGCCGAGGAAGCCCGCTTTGCCCATCTTCCCGAAGACTTCGTGAGCGGGGAACGGCGGGTTCTCCTCCCACTTGTCGACGTGCGGATTGATTTCCGTGTCGATGAACTTGATCAGCGAGCGGCGGAGTTCCTCATGCTGCGGCGTGAGTTGCATCAGCTCTTGGGCCGCGTGACCGCCATCATGATGCGGTAGAAGATCCAGATCGGCAGGACGACGATCGCGCCGATCACCGCGTATTTCCACGCCCAGTCGATGGCATCGAACACCAGCGTCCAGGCGTGCTGGATCGTGGCGCCGAATTCCTTCCATAGGTTCACCGGATCGACGCCGAACGTCCAGAGGATGAGGCCGACGATGAACGACAGCAGGATGAGCCTAAAGATCGTCGGCACGATCGCGCCGCCAAAGATTTTTTCCATCATGTTCTTCACTCCTGGCGATTCGTGTTTGCTGTCGTCGGCGAGGATTGGCTGTCTTGGGGTAACGGCATGGATTTGTAGTAGGCGTAACCCTGAACGACCACGGCCTGAATTATCGCCTGGTAAGTTGCGGATGCAGCCAGCCCGATGCTCAATGCCACCACGGCTTGCTGTTTTCTGTGCGTTACCAGATCAAGCACGCCGACGAGAAGCATGAACCCAATCGCCGAGCCAAGCATAAAGGAGAACGTCAGCAAACCAAAAAAGGCCGGATAGTCCAAGCCGTTTGATTGGACGGGGGGCAGGGCCTCCGCCGTGGACAGCGCAACGTAGAGGCTAACAGCGATCGCATAGAACAGCACGACGCCAAACAGAGTCCATGTGCTGCGAACTGACATGCCCCCTCCACTACATCCTGGCCACGCCGAACGAGTTCGGGCGTAGGCGACGTTCGTCTGCCTCTTTGCACACGTCAAGACACAAGCCCACGACCCTGCGCGAGTCGCGTGGGTCGATGAGGCCGTCGTCCCATAATCTGGCGGTTGCGAACAGGGCGGTCGACTGTTCGTCGTAGGTGTCGACGATTTGTTTGGCGGCGGCAGCCAACGCGTTTCGGTCCGGCTCGCGGCCGGCGCGGCGTGCGCCTTCTTCACCCAAGATGGTCATGACCTTGGCCGCCTGCTCGCCGCCCATCATGGCGATGCGGTTGTTCGGCCAGGCGAAGATGAACCGGGGGTCGAAAGCGCGTCCACACATGCCGTAGTTACCCGCGCCGAATGAGGCACCAATATGGAGCGTCAGCTTCGGAACCGCGGCGTTCGTCACGGCTTGGATCATTTTCGAGCCGTGTTTGACGATCCCTGCGCGCTCGGCCTCGGTTCCCACGATGTAGCCGGTTGTGTTCTGTAGGAAGAGCAGCGGCACGTTCGCTTGATCGCAGAGCTGAATGAACTGCGCGGTCTTGACGGCGCCGGCCGCATCGATGGGGCCGTTGTTGCCGATGATGCCGACGGCGTGGCCTTCGATCGCCGCATGGCCGCAGACCGTGTGCGGACCGTACTCCGGTTTGAAGTCCAGCCAGTCGGAGCCGTCGACAATGCGGGCGACGACTTCGCGCATGTCGTAGGGCTTGCGGTAGTCGACGGGAACGACGGAGAGGAGTTCCTCGGCGTCGTAGAGCGGATCTTTGTACGTGCGCTTCGGCAGCGCGCGGCCCCAGCCGATTTTGGCCAGGATATCGCGCGCGAGGCGGATGCCGTCGCGGTCGTCTTCGGCCATGTATTCGGCGAGGCCCGAAACTTCGTGATGGAGGACGGCACCGCCCAGGTCTTCGTCGGTCGCGATCTCGCCGGTGGCGGCTTTCAGCAACGGTGGGCCTGCGAGGAAGATTTTTGAGCGGCCGCGCACGACGACGACGTAATCGCTCAAGCCCGTTTGGTAAGCGCCGCCTGCGGTGGACGAGCCGTGCACGACGGCGACCACGGGAATGCCTGCCTTCGACAGTTTGGCGAGGTTGGCGAATGTGCGGCCGCCGCGGACGAACATCTCGGCTTGGCGCAGCAGGTTGCCGCCGGCGCTTTCGACAAGCTGCACGTAGGGCAGTTTGTTTTCGAGTGCGATCGCTTGCGCGCGTAGCGCTTTGTCGACGCCCATCGGCGTGCCGGCGCCGCCTCTGATGCCGGCGTCGCTGGCGTTGATGACGACGCGCGCGCCGGAGACCGTGCCGATGCCGGTGATGACACCGCCGCCGCTGGCGTTACCCTCGCCGTCGTCGTCGTGCATCTTCAGGCCTACGAGCGTCGAGAACTCGAGAAACGGCGTGCCGCGGTCGAGTAGCAGGTCGACGCGGTCGCGGGGGAGAAGTTGGCCACGCTCCTCGAACTTCTTGGCCGACTTGGCGGAGTTCGCGCGGACCTTCGCCTCGAGGCCGCGGACCTCGGCCAATAGCTTCAGGTGGCCGTCGCGGTTGGCGCGCGAGGCTTCGGACGCAAGATCGGCACGGCTTTCGATGGTGGGCATGCAACCTCTTTGGGGCAGCATGCGAGATAGCGCGCCTTCTGGCTTCCCGTCAAAGCATGGGAGGGAAGGGGCGGCTTAGCGTATCAGTATACATAGGGGATCAGGCGATAGCGGACGCGATCCAAGTAGGTACGGTACTCCGGGTCTTCACCCAAGACGCGTTCTTCGGCATTCATGCGAATCCACATGCATGTCCACGCCACGGCGTAAACGCCGAAGTTCCAGAATGTCGGCGCCCACAGCAGGAAGCCCATGTGAGACAGGAGGTAGCCAGCATACATCGGATGACGCACATACGCGTAGACGCCTCCCAGAACCAACCCGCGGTGAGCCGCAACAAGACCGAAGCTGCGGCGTAGCGTCAGTTTTGCGGCGACCTGAATGCACAACCCCCACAGCATCAGCATCATTGCCGGCGTGTGTGCGATCGGCGTTCCGCCTTTGGTGACGGCCAGGACGGCGAACGTGGCGGTCGCGGCGATCACCCAATCGCCCAAGTTCAGCGAGATTTGATCGGTCTGGCGGCGGAGGATCAAAATGACCGCTGCCATGCCTTCGGACGCGAGAAGGATGAGCGGGTACCAAGAGTCTTCGTTGAGCTCCGCCGGAAACAGGCGATAGACTAACAGCCCATAAAGCAGGATCAGCGTGATCTGCTCCGCGAGGTCGAGGACGCGGGTCTTCTGCATTGCCAGAATTTGTGCGGTCATGATCCCGTTCCTAGTGAACGCTAAAATCGCACAAATGCACTTGCCAAACCGTTTACCCCTGCCGCCATTCTGTCCCGGATTTGTGCTCTTTTGGGGCTGCGTGATCGGCCGTTTGATGGCCTGGCCGGGAGCCATGCTTAATGAACAGTAACGACGCCACTCGACGCGATGCAAACCGTGCAACTACAATCCGACGTCTCTTGCGTCAGTTGGGGCTTCAAGCGTGATATTGCGCGTACTTGCTTTCCTTGCCTTTACAGTCGCCGCCGGGATTCTTGCGGCGAGCGCGGCCGACGTGCGCCGCGTGGAGAAGGGCAACCTTGTTCTCGAGAACATCCCCGACACGCCGGCATGGTTGCGCGAGCGGTTGAGGCTGTATCAAGCCGCGCGCGGTTCGGTGTTTTTTGATTTTGCCCCCGACGGTCCCGGCATTCTGATTCAGACGCGGTTTGCGGAAACCAACCAGCTTCACAAGGTGGATGCGCCGCTTGCGATGCGGCGGCAGATCACGTTCTACGACGAGCCGGTGAACAGCGCCGAATACCGGCCCGGCAAGTGGCCGAAGCGTCAGATCCTGTTCAGCAAGGATTACGGCGGCAACGAGCTTTTCCAGCTCTATCTGGTGGACGAAAAGACCGGCGACGTCGTTCGGATCAGCGACGGCAAATCACGCAATACGAGCGCGGTGTTTTCGCGCGACGGCAAGTGGATCGCGTGGTCGAGCGTCGCATCCGATTCCGCCCGATACCGCATCATGGTGGCCGATGCGTCCGATCCCAGGAAAGTGCGCCAGGTGCTTGAAGAAGACGGCAGCTGGGCGCCCGGTGCGTTTTCGCCGGACGATCAGACGCTTGCCGTGGTGCGCACGAACTCCGTCAACGATCAGCAGATGTGGCTCCTCGACCTCACGAACAATCGCAAGGCGCAGATTAAGCCATCGCCGGTTAAGGTGTTTCGCGGATCGCCCGTATTTTCGGCGGACGGACGGAGCCTCTTCTACATTTCGGACGACGATTCCGAGTTTCGCCACGTCGCACGCTATGACCTTCGGACGGACGACGAAGATGCGTTGACGACGGATTTGGCATGGGACGTCGAGGCGATGGACCTGGCGCCGAACGGGCGGACGATCGCGTTCTCCGTGAACGAGGGTGGCGTCTCGCAGCTCTACACGATCGGCGCGGGCGGCGGGCGGCGCGCGGCGGGACCGAAGCTGGCACCCGGCGAGCTTGAGAATTTGAAGTTCAGCGCGGATGGCCGCCGGCTTGGCTACACGCTGAACGGCACGGCGGGGCGCGATGCGTTTGTCTGGGATTTGGGTAAGCGTCCGCCGGTGGCGTGGACGGACAGCGAGATCGGCGGGCTCGACAAGTCTGCGTTTGTCGCGCCGACGTTGGTGCAGTACGACACATTCGACGACGTGGACGGCAAGAAGCGGCGTATCTCTGCGTTCGTGTACAAGCCGAAGAGTGTCGTGCGCGCGCCGGTGCTGATCTCGATCCACGGCGGGCCGGAGTCGCAGTTCAGGCCTAACTTCAACGCGTTCATCCAGTATCTGGTGCAGGAGCTGAAGATCGCCGTCGTGGCGCCGAACGTGCGCGGGTCCACCGGCTATGGGAAGTACTTCGTCGAGCTCGACAATGGGACCCGGCGTGCGGATTCCGTGAGAGACATCGGCGCCACGCTAGCGTGGATCGGGGCGCAGGCGGATTTGGACGCGCGCAGAGTTGCGGTCTATGGCGGCTCTTATGGCGGGTTCATGTCGTATGCGGCGATGATCGAGTACAACGACCGCTTGGCTGCGGGGATCAGCGTCGTCGGCATCTCGAACTTCTTGACGTTCTTGAACAACACGAGCGGGTATCGGCGCGACCTCAGGCGTGCGGAGTACGGCGACGATCGGGACGGGCGGACGCGGGAGTATTTGCAGCGCATCTCGCCGCTCACGAACGTTGCGCGGATCAAGCGGCCGATGCTGATCATCCAAGGCGGGAACGACCCGCGCGTGCCGGCAACGGAAGCGACGCAGATGCTGAGGGCGATCCGCGCAAACAAGGCGGAAGCTTGGTACATGCTCGCCAAGGACGAGGGCCACGGCTTTCAGAAGAAGGTCAATCGCGACGCGCAGAACGCAGCGATTGCGGCGTTCTTGAAGCTGAAGCTGCTGGGGCAGCCGCTGCAGTAGCAGCAACAAAATTTGGGTCGTCTTCACCTACCGTGACTTTATTTTGTCTGCGGCCGCGGCCGGATCCCCCGCGGCGCTTTGTGTGGGTGAGCAAAGCGACTCTATCGTCGGTCACTTCGAAGGTGACGATCACGGGTACGTCGGCCGCCAGGTACCCGATGTCGTCGGCCGACAGCGAGCGTCCTGAGCTGACCTTCACCACGAGCGTGAGTCGGCCATCGCGCG
>JANNEL010000140.1:0-1580 GCA_031378595.1 Alphaproteobacteria bacterium | reverse complement strand
GAAGCCCGCCGAGCCGCCCATATCGACCGCCACGACGATGCCGGACGCCGTATCGGTCAGGCGAACCGCATCGTGCGCGGCAGCGGGGTGAATTGAGAACAACTGCGAGAAGTCGAGCCGGTCGCCAACGCCGAAATCGGTGATGTGATCGAGGCCGTTGCTTGCCCCGGTTGGTGTCACGACGTCTGCGCGTTCCCAAACATAAGTGTTGGCGCCGCGCGCGCCGCCGTTGTTGAACCCGGCCCCCGTCATGATATCGCTGCCGGCCCCGCCCGAAATAATGTCGTCGCCGCCATCGCCATAGATCCGGTCGTTGCCGGCTTCGCCGTAGATCTTGTCGTTGCCGCCGCCGCCGAAGAACCCGTCATTGCCAACGCCGCCCTTGAGCGTGTCTTGGTGCGCACCACCGTTCAGCGTATCGTTGCCTTCTCCGCCTTCGACGTAGTCGTCGCCGTCGTCGCCGAAGACCTTGTCGTCGCCCGCGCCGCCATAAACCTTGTCGTTGCCGGCAGCTCCACGCACGTCGTCCTTGCCCGCGCCGCCCGAGAGAATGTTGGCGCGAGCATCGCCAATGATAACGTCGTTGAAACCAGAACCGACAACGTCGATGGCCCAGGCTACGCGCGACGCGTCGACGCCGGTTGCGACGTCGGTCGCAAGGTTCATGTTTGTTGCAACAGCGTTGGCTGATACGTCGAGCGTGCCAAACACACCGAAGTTGACGACGTGGTCCGTATGACCGCCGTGTCCGTCGTTGACGTCGATCGTGAAGTTATCGGTTCCTGCGAAATCGACCGCGTTAAACGTTACGTTGCCGTTCGCGTCGACCGTTACCGAGCCATGTGCGGGGCCGGTTTTGACCGAGTACGACAGTGCGTCGCCATCGGCGTCGGTCGCAATGACCCGCCCCGAGGTGCTGTTTCCATAGACGAGCGAGAAGAAGCCCATCGAGGCGGATGTGTTGACGATAGCGGCATCGTTCGTGTGATTGACCGACACAACGTGATCGGCAAAACCGCCATGACCGTCCGAAACGCGCAGCGTGAAACTGTCGTCGCCGACATAGTCGTCGGCGGGATATACGTAGCTGCCGCTTTCGTCGGTAAACGTCACCGTGCCGTGCGCGGGGCCCGACGAGATCGTGAAACTGTACGCGTCGCCGTCTGCGTCCGTCGCTTGGATAGTGCCCGTCGTGCTCTTTCCGTGTCCGACGACAAGCGACGATGTCGATCCTGCGCCGACCACCGGATCTTCATTCGTCAGTCCAACGTTCACCGTGTGATCGGCAAAGCCGCCGTGCCCGTCGGAAACGCGCAAGACGAAGCTGTCCGAACCGACGAAATCGCCGGCCGTAAACGTGTACTGCCCCGTCGCTGCATTGAGCGCGACCGTGCCATGCGCCGGGCCGTTCTGAACCGCGTAGCTGAGCGTATCGCCGTCGGCGTCCGTGCCGGTGACGGCGCCGGACACAGCTTGATTATGCACCACCGACAACGCCGCCGATGGCGAAACCGAAGGACCCGTGTTTGTCAGTCCGGCATTGACCGTGTGATCGGCAAAGCCGCCGTGTCCGTCGGAAA
>JANNEL010000456.1:0-16973 GCA_031378595.1 Alphaproteobacteria bacterium | reverse complement strand
CAATGTTCCGCGATGGTCCGAGAAGGAACGGACTTCTGCAACCACGCCCAGTGTTTGCCTCAATCCGGCTGTCGAGTCGGTCTCGGCCGCAGCCGAAGGCGCCATAGAAAGTATCAATACGCTTGCGCCGGTGAGAGTTCTTTTTTTCATTGTTGTTGCTTTCGACTAAACGCGTTCGACAATTTGTTGTATGCGGTAGCGGCCCGACGGATGGTTGCGTGCGATTGTGACCCGCGGTTCGAAGAGCGAGTCTGCCGCGATCACCCGGCCCGGCAGGACAATCACCTGGACGCCAAGCGACGCGCGCGCGCCGATCCAGCACCCTAGTTTTTCGAGGCCCGTCGCAATCTCTTCGGCACCATCGCGCACGACGATCTCTTTGCTGTCGAGGCGATGGTTCGAAGTGCGCACTTGCGCGCCAAGGTAGGCATCTTCGTCGACCTTGGAATCGGCGACGAAGCAGAGCGGGCCGATGCAAACCCGGTCGGCGATTAGAGTATTCTTGATCTCGGTCGCATAGCCGATGCGAACCCGGTCGCCGATGCTGATCGGTCCGCGAAGCATGGCGTTGTTTCCGACCAGACAATTTTCGCCGACGAGAAGTGGTCCACGGAGCAACGCGCCCCGGCAAATTCGCGATCCGGCGCCGATGACGACGGGGCCAGGCCCATCGTCGATCACGGCGCCCGGCTCGATCACCACGGAGGCATGGATCCGGCTTGAGCCCTCGCCGATCGCGTTCGACAGACGGGCGGCTAGAGAGCGAACTTCAAGCCACCACATGGGCGTACCTCTCGGGTTTGTCGCGCTCAGGTTCGGTGCCGCTGAGTAGTCCGCGAAGCCCATGCACCAGCCAAATTGCGTACGACAAGAAGACGTAGAACACCGCGGCTGGGGCAAGCGCCACGAGCCAAGGCCTTCGATGATGAATGGCGCTGATCAGGCCGATCACGCAAACCACGCCAAGCCAGAGGAGCGGGAAAAGCTGCAGCAACGCGCTCAGCATGTCGCCGCCCAGAAGCGACGGCACGAGCCCGGTGACGAGCGAGGCAATGCCCACGACGACGACGAGGAACATCGGCATGATGCTGAACAGGCCAAAGCGGCTCAGCAGCAACCCGCGATGCAACCGCATGCATACCGCGTAGCCCACGATCCATCTCCGCCAGCGCAGCCATTCGGACCTGAGCGAGTTGCACTCTTGCGCGTAGACGATGCATCGCGGCGTCTGGCGAACTCGATATCCCTTGGCTACGAGCGACCATGTGTGGTCGAGATCCTCGACTTTCGTGCGATCGGAAAACGGCACTCTGCGCAGGACGTCGGTTCGAAACATCCCGCATGCGCCGGAAATGAGGAATGGCGCGCCGCCGACGATCTGTTGAAACATGCGCTTGAGCACGATCATCGGCAGTTTCACCGTCGCTCGAATGTGCGGCAGCAAACCTGCACCGTCGAGGTTGGAGGACGGCACGCCGCCGACGGCATCGGCGCCGCGTTGCATTTCGGCGATCATGTAGCCAAGACCTTCGCCGTCCGGCGGCAGGTACGTGTCTGCGTCGGTTAGGAACACGTAACGCGCGCGCGCACGCGCCAACCCCGCCGTCAGCGCGCCGCCTTTGCCGGTATTCTTCTGATGCACGACCACGAGGCGCTTGTGCTTGGCGGCGAGCCTGTTGAGGATTGCGGCGGTCTTGTCGGAGGACCCATCGTTCACGACAATGATCTGATCGAGGTAGGGATTCTCGAGCAACCCCTCGACGGACGCCGCGATACACAGCTCTTCGTTAAAGGCCGGCATGATCGCATCGACCGAGCGGTAGAGGTAGCTCGGCGGCCTGCGCCAACGCCTTATCAACCATGCGATGGCGGCCGCGGCGACAACGAAGAAAAGCACCGTTTTCATCGGCGGCCGCTAGAGAATCATCTTGTAGGGTATGAACCCTTCGCACGGGCCCAGCTGGACCTGAGCGCCGCGAAAGCTTGCGGCGCTGCGGACGCTCTCTTCCTGCATATAGAGCCGCTCACCTTGGCTCTTGTGGCAGTTGAGGGCGCGGACCTTCGTTTTGAGCTGGCCGTCGATCTGCTCAAAAACGGTGGGCGCGAAGTTCGGGTACGAACTGGGTGTCTCGTAGCCGAGTAACTGCAAGACGTGGCGGCAACTCACCGCCGAGGCCTCGTAGACCGCGCGATGGTCCTGGTGGCGATCATGCTGAAACATCGTGTAGGCGCGATCCGGTTTGAGCGAACGCACGTGCTCATCAAGCGTGGCGATTATTTCGTTCAAACTGTATGTCAGCTTGGTGTCTTCGAAATCGTAAATGGCAACATCGCGAATACCCAGCGTCCCCAGTGCAGCCATAGACTCGCGTTCGCGGTCTGCCTCCGAAAGCGTGCCGCGGCGGCCCTTTGAAAAGATAACGGCCTGAATGCGCGCACCGGCAGCCACATGCTTTGCGAGTGTGCCACCGCAACCGAGCTCGATGTCGTCGGGATGCGCGCCGATCGCCAGGATGGAAAGTCCATCATGGGTCTTTGATCCGACACTGTCCCTCATATTGACCTCCCGACTTCACCCCGCCGGGATTTTGAACCGAATTCGTTCAGGATTTATAAACGGACGGCTCCGTTTGGGCGCCGATTCGACACTTCTTGGATCGTCCCTTGCGTGCTCAGCGCGCATTCTTTCCTTGGCTTGGTCCCTATTGCAGCCAGTGGGGCGTAGCCTCAGTTCGCGCGCGTTCATATCTTGTTAGGCAGCTCCTGCGAGTTCTGGGAGGTTAGGGCTGATTCTGGCCGTTTGAGGCGGAGGGTTCGATATGGCTATGGCTGGTGTGGGTGCGAACTTCGATATCGGGCGCGTGGTCCAACGGACGATAGCGCTGGTTGGGCGCAATTTCGTGCCGTTTTTCGTCTTGGCGTTGGTGCTGACGGGCTTACCGTCACTGCTTTTGCAAGTCGCAATGCCGCGAGATCCGACGGCGATCCAGCAAGCGCCTGGCGCCTATTTCGTGTCGATTGTCATCGGGGCGCTGGTGTCGGTTGCGACCGGCGTCATTCTGCAGGGCACTCTGACGCGGGCTTCGGTCGACGATCTGTCCGGAAAGGGCGTGCAATTGGGCGCGGCCGTGAGCAACGCCGTTGCGTTGATCTTGCCGCTGATTGGTCTCGGACTTTTGATCGGTCTCGGTGCCGCGGTGGGGTTCATCGCCCTCGTCGTTCCCGGCGTCTACCTTTTGCTTTGCTGGATGGTGGCATCGCCGGTGATGGTGGTCGAACGTCTCGGCGTGACGGCGTCGATGCAGAGAAGTATGCAACTCACGCAGGGTCACCGGTGGGCGATTCTGGGACTCGTCGTGCTCTTTGTCGTCGCCTATATGATTGTCGCTGCCATCATCGGCGCGATCGTGGGCGGTTCGATTGGCGACTTGGCGAATCCAGCGGGTCCTCCCCTGACGTTCTTGATCATCATGACGCTGGTCGGCGTCGTACTCAGCGTCGTCGGCACTGTCGGCGCGGCCGCAATCTACTTCGAGCTGCGGCAGATCAAGGAAGGCGTGGGCGTCGACGAGCTTGCGCGCGTATTTTCCTGACGCGGAGAATTTGTTCTATTTTTCAAGCGGCCCCGGTTTTCCGGGGCCGTTTTCGTTTCTAGATCTTGTCGTGCTTGTCTTTCTTGCGAACGCCGAACAGCAGGCGTTGTTCGAGGCGACGGCGGAGGGCTGCGTAGTAAGCGCTGAGGAACTCCTTGTCGCTTTCGCTCGCGCGGGCGGTCCAGCCGATCTTGCCGCGGATCTGTCCGGCCACCGCTTCCATGGCGTTCGGTTCGCTGACCCGCAGAACGGATTCGAGGACCTGCAGCTCCTTCACGCCGTAGGTGTCGAGTTGGACCGTCGTGAAGGCGAACGCCGCTTCGGCCGGTTTTTCGCCGGTCAGGTCGGGTAGCATTTTCTGCTTCGGCGCTTTCAAGACCCAGGTGCCGGCGATCAGGTCGCCCGCGCGCAGGCGGTCGCGGTTGAAGAGTGGGAACAGCAGGAAAATGCCGCACCAAACGCTGCCGGCCAGTATGATCCACGCTTCGATGCCTTCGCCGCGCGAGAAAATGAAGATAAGCGGGATGTAGAGCTCGAGTTCGCGCATCGCGTTCCGGGCAATGACGGCATCCGCGCTCAAGGCGGCGCCGTCGCGGGCGACAACGCGCAGTCCTATAAGGCGCTTGCCCGGCGTCGCGGAGCGGCGGCTGCACTCGAACAATGTGAAATAGAAATTGCGAAGCAGGAAGAAGCCCAACATCCAAATGATCTGGGCGATGGGTAGCGATTCCAGCTGCATCGTGGCGAGCACGGAGCCTGCCAGAATCGTGAGCAAGAGCAGCGACCCCACGATGATTGCCATGTCGATGGCCAGCGCGATGCCGCGCTCGCTGACGTCTGCCAGGCGTACGCGCAAGTCGACGCCTTCCGGCGTGATCAGCGCGCGGGTCGATCGGTCTGCGCCGGCTTCAATCGCGATCGAGGCCACGGCGGTCTCCCCGGTAGAAGTATGTGCCCCAGATGACGGCCGTTGCTGCGCCGATCGCATAGCGGATGACGTCGGAGACGATGAGTTGGCGCGCAAAGCCTTCGAGCAGTCCTGCCACAAACAACATGATGACGACGCCGATCATGACGACGGCGCCTTCGCGCCCGCTTTTCTCGGCGGCTGCGAGGCGGCTGAAATCGCCGGGAAAGCCGATCGACCAACCGATGCGCAAGCCGGCTGCGCCCGCCAGGATGACGGCGAAGAGTTCGGTCACGCCGTGGATGATGATCCAACCCGCGAACTCGAAGCCGAGGTTTCTTGACGCGAAGACAGCGAACATCGCGCCGAGGGTGCAGCCGTTGTAGGCGAGCAAAAGCGATGACGGCAGACAGAATGCGAAGCCGAGTGCGAATGCGAAGATTGCGATCTGCGCGTTGTGCGTGAACAGGAACGTGGCGAAGACGCCCAGGCCGTCGGCGCTGTCGCTGTCGTAGAGCGTTCTCCTGAGGTATTCGGTCGAGGCGCTGGGGTCGCGGCCGCCTGCCATGTCGGGTGGGATGAACGCCGAAAACCAGTCGGGATCACCGGAAACCAACACGTAAGCGGCGAGCGCTGCGGCGAATGTGATGAGAGCCGAGACGATCGTCTCGCGCCAGATGCTCTTGACGGCGACGGGCCAATCGAGCGCGAAGAAGCGCTGCATGCGCTCTCTAAACGACGTGCGCGAGCCGTAGACAAAAAAGTAGGCGCGTGCGCAGAGCGCCTCCAGATAGTCGACCAGCGCCTGATCGAGCGAGGTCGCGCGCGCGACGGAGAGCGATGAGAGGGCCGCACGGTAGAGTGCGGGGATCGCGAGCAGCTCGTCATCCGTAAGGCGCGAGACGGCTTGGCGTTCGGCGCGGTCGAGCAGGGTCTCGAGTTCGCGCCAGGCCTCTTCGCGTTCGCGGCGAAAACGGAGCGAGCGTAATGTTGCGTCCATCAGATGCGCTCCCGCCGGCGGAGTTCGTCGTAAGCGCGCACGAGTTCGGGGCCCAGCTGGTCGGCGGCCGCGTCGACGATGTGAACACCTAGGCGGCGCAGGCGCGCGAGCACGATCCGGCGCTCTTTTAGCAATTGGTCGGCGATGACGGCGCGCGAGACATCGTCGGAGGTCTCGGGCAGCGCGGCGCGGAGCGACTCCAGTTCCTCGTCGTGGAAGGCAACGAAGACGATCATGTGGCGCCGGGCGAGGCGGCTGATGTTTTCGACCATCAACTCCGCCGAAATCGTGTCGGCGAAGTCGGTGAAGACGACAATCATCGAGCGGCGCTGCAGCTTTTCGGCGAGCGTCATCAAACCCAACGTGTGGTTCGTTTCCTCAGTCGAATAGTCGAGGTCTGCGGTCAGGCCCCTCAGCAACGTGAAGGCGCGTGGGCCTGCGACGAAGCCGGTTTGGAGGTTGGGTTTGGCGTCGAAGCCGAAAAAGCTGATGCGGTCGCCCAGTTTCAAACCGACATAGGCGAGCATGAGGGCCGCATTCAGCGCGCGATCGATACGCGGTGCGCCTGCGACGGGTTCGCACATCAACCGTCCGGTATCGATTGCGAAGGCGATTTGGTGGTTGCGCTCGGCGCGGACTTCCTTCGCGAGCAGGTTCAAGTGGCGCGCGCTCTGCTTCCAGTCGACGAGGCGGCGGTCCATGCCGGTCTCGAACTTGGCGAGCGCATCGAACTCCGAGCCGTCGCCGCGATCCTTCATCGGCTTCAAACCGTAAACGAAGGTGCGCGAGAAGAGGCGCGTTGCGTTGCGCTCGACCGCTTCGAGGTCGGGCGTGATGGCGATTTTGTTGCCGAGCGGTTCAACGCGCTGGCACCAGGCGAGGCCCAAGGGGCCTTGCCAGCGGACGAACGCGTACTCCAAGCGGGCTTGGCCGCGGCGCTGCGGTTGAAGTTTGAAGGCGGTTTGGCCGTGACCTTCGACAACGTTTGCGTCGCGCCGGAGGGGCGAGACGGCGAGGAACTGGTTTGCCTCCAGCGCGATTTCGGCGTTGCGCGGGTTTGCGGTGCCAAACGCGAAGCGCAGCAATGCTGTGATCGCGCCCGCGCCAATGCCGGCCAGCCGCGGCACGATCGCTTCAACGCGGAGCGGTCTATTCGGGCGGCCTAGTTGCGCGTCGGCGAGCGCTAAGGCCAGCACACCCAACGCCCACGCGGGGCCGAGCGGCCACGCGCCCGGTGCGGTCGCGGCGAGCACGAGCGATATCGGCGCGCCGGCGGCGGCCAACAGAATCGCGCGGCTCGTGGGTGCGATCATCGCGGGGCTTCGGTTTGGTCGATGATGGTTTTGAGCGCGGCGTCAGTCGTGCGGCCCTCAATTTCGGCGGCCGGCGATAGGATTACGCGGTGGCGGAGGGCCGGCGCTGCCAGTGCTTTGACGTCATCTGGAATGACGTAGTCGCGACCGTCGAGTGCCGCGCGGGCACGAGCGGCGGAGGCCAGCATTGCGGCGGCGCGGGGGCTGGCGCCCAGTTCGAATGTCGTGCCTTCGCGGGTCGCGCGGACGATACGCACGACGTAGTTCACGACCTCATCGGGCAGGCGCGTTTGAGCGGCGAGATCGACGGCCGCGTTCAGCGCGTCCGGCGTGAGCACGGGAGCGATGGCTGGCATCGCACGATTGGACGGCCGCGTTCCGTGTCGGGCCACGATCAGCGTTTCCTCCGCGACGCTTGGGTAGGAGAGGACGTGCTTGAACAGAAAGCGGTCGAGCTGGGCTTCCGGCAACGGATAGGCGCCTTGCTGCTCGATCGGGTTCTGGGTTGCGATGACGGTGAAGCGTGGGCTTAGGGCATGGCGCTTGCCGTCGAGCGTGACGCCGCGTTCCTGCATCGCTTCGAGTAGCGCTGCCTGCGTCTTTGGCGGCGTGCGGTTGATTTCGTCAGCGAGCAGGATGTCGCAGAAGATCGGGCCTTTCGTGAGCGCGAAGGCGCTGGTCTGAAAGTTGAACAGGTTCGAACCCAAGATGTCGCCCGGCATTAGATCCGGCGTGAACTGCACGCGGCCGAATTGCAGATCGAGGGTGCGGGCAAAGCATTGTGCGAGCAGGGTCTTGGCCGTGCCCGGCGGCCCTTCGAGCAGGACGTGACCGCCGGCGAACAGCGCCGTCAGCATCAGATCGACGGTGTCGGTCTGGCCAACGACATAGGTGGCGACGGCTGCGCGAATGTGATCGGCGGCGGTGCGAAGATCAGCGAGTTGCACGGATCATATCTCCAGTCCAAGCATGCAGCCTTCGGGCGGCGCTTAGGGTTTCGGTTGCGGTTTTTGCGTTCGCGGCTTCGGCTGCGAGTTCGGAATAGGTGGCCGGCACGCCGCGGCTTTGCGCGATTCGGTCGAGTTCTGCGTTCGTCGTTTCGGTGGCGTCGCGTGCGACGTGGATTTGTTCGGCGACGACGGTTCTGACCATTTGCGCGTAGCGGGGCGCCATGGTGGCGTCGCGTCCGGCGAGGCGGATGAGGGCTGCCGAATTGTCGGCGAGCGTGCGTTTGCCGAGCGCGATCATACGTTTGCTGCGCGCGGTCGGGCCGGAGCGGGTTGCCGCGCGCCAGGCCAGCATGGCGGCCACGATCATAAAGCTCAGCGTTGCGGCGAGTAGCGGCGGCTCGAGCGCGAGGCGCAAGAGGCTGCGCGAGCGTTCGAAACCGTTCAGCGTGACGTCGAACGTGATCGGTTCGCCCGCTTCATTCAGGGCGCTCAATATTGCCAGGCCTGCGCGCGCCGTCGCAACATCGGCGATCCCTTGATTGTTCAACAGATCGGGATCGGTCAGGACGAAGATACGCGGGCCGTCGCCGCGCTCGATGAGGCCCAGGACCGTTCTGCCATCTTTCGTCGACACGACCGGCTTCAGTTCCGGTCCGACAACGGTTTGAAGCGCGGCGATTTTGCCCGGGCGCAATACGCCTGGATTGCGGATCTTTGTCGCCATGGCATCGAACAACAGCGTGGGCGGGGCGGTTGCGGTTTCCTGCTTGATCTTCGTCCGCGGCGCGATCTCGCCCAAGATCTCGGTCAGCCACGCTTCGCCCATTGTGGGGCTCTCGCGCACCCAGCCGCGATGTTTCGAGCTCGGGAGGTGATGCCACTTCGGCAGCACGATCAACGCGTTCACGTGCGCCAGGCGATCTATTGTGGAGAACTCGATCTTTTTCTCCGGCGTCAGCACGACGAGCGCCGTGCTTAAGCCGCGCGGTCCGCCGCGGGTTACCGTGACGTGCGTGCCTCCGGCGCGGATCAGCTTCACCGTGCCGGCGTAGCCGATCGCCGATTTCGATAGCGCGTGTGCGTCGCCATCGTCGCCATCCGTGAAGTCCGGCGCGAATGTCGAAAGGGTGACGAAGGCCGAGAACGAGAATACGCCGACCAGAAACAGGATAATCGCGACGCGGGCGGAGAACACTTCCGGCGGGCGGCTTTGCGCTTCGACGCTCATCTTGCCGGCTCCAGCGCGAAGGTTTTGTAGGCTTCGCGACAGTCGGCGTAGGCGTCCGCGCTGAGCGGGCGTCCGGCAAAGAGGCTGCGTTCGACGGCTTGGGCGATTTTCGTGAACGTCGCGCGGCCTTGGTTCGACAGGTGCTCGATCGTCGAGATTTCGCGACTCGTCATGCTCGGCATGATGGCCGCTGGAAAGACTGTCTCCATGTCCTCGATGCTGCGGTGGAGAAGCACGCGAACCGCTTCGCCAAAGCGGCCTTCACTCGCGAGGCGATCTGCCTCTTCCAGAAGGGCGTGGGCGCGGTTGGTGGCGGGGCGGTATTCGGGGACCGGAATGTCCTCTTCCGCTTTTGCGTCGTCCGCAGACTGCGGCAGGCGGCGCAAGACCTCGCGCACGAGGGTGTAGACGATCAAACCGACGACCAGCACCACGCCTGCCCAGAAGATGTAGTTCAAGAACGGCGCCAGCGCCTGGATCAGCCTAATCAGCGGTTCCAGCCAGTCGGGTGGTGGCTGTGGAACGTCCGCGCGCTCGAAGTGAAACTGCAGCGACGGGTCTGCCATGAGCTCCCGGTGCAAACGTTCGAACTTTTCGGCGTCAGCGGCAGTGCCGGCGGCCATCGGACCTAGGTGCGTTGCTTATGTGTGCCGTTCTGCCAGAAGGCACCGCAGGGGCGCAACCCGGCGAAGCTCAACCCTTGATGCGCGCTTCGATGTCCGGCAGCACGCGTTCGGTTGCCGCAGCACCGATTGCGATCGCTTCGTCGGCGCGGTCGAACTCCAAGAGTGCGATCTTGCCGATGTCGGAGTTGATCGTGACGTCGGGCGGGTCGCTTGCCAATCGAACACGGGTCATGCGATCGAGCAGGATGTTGAGCGCGGCTACAGACACCGTCGCGGTCGTCAGCTCGCCGGGTTCGTCGCCGAACAGTTGGCGGGCGACAAAGCGCTCCGGCTCGCGAAAGACGGCGAGTGCCTTTTGCCAGGCGTTGCCTTCGACTTCCGTCGGCTCACGGGCGAAGCGTTGATTGGGACTTTGGCTCGCGGGCAGGGGAACGGCGATGACGAATTGCGCGCCCATCGCGCGGCAGGCGGAGACGGGGACCGGGTTTGCGATGCCGCCGTCGATCAGCGGACGATCGTCGATATCGACGGGCACCATAATGCCCGGTAGCGCGTACGACGCGCTCATCGCGGTGCTGAGCGCGCCCTCTTCGAGCCAGACTTCGTGTCCGGTCAGGAGTTCTGTTGCGACGGCCGCGAACTTCTTTTTCAGTTTCGGTATTTGATGCTCGCCAATGACGTCGATCAATGCTTGCGCGAGCTTTTGGCCCAGCACGAGGCCGCCGCCTTTGCCGAGGTTGAGGTCGGCCAGTTTCCAGATCGCACGGCGATCAAGCGTGAGTGCGAATTTTTCGAGCTCATCGAGTTTGCCGGCCGCGTAGGCGCCGCCCACGATCGCGCCAATCGACGTGCCAGCGACGACTGTGGGTTCGAAGCCCGCGCGCATCAGCGTTCGCAGGACGCCGATGTGGGCCCATCCGCGCGCGCCACCACCACCAAGTGCAATGCCGATCCGCATGGCGCACAGATTGCCGCGAGGAGGGCGGTGACGGCAATGGGGGAAGGTGCTTTAGTTCGATCTTCGCCATTGGAGACTTGCCATGTTGAAGCCGCTCGCCGAGCAAATTCTGGAAACCTACGCGCCGGAACCAAAACACGGGCGCGCACTTGCGTTCGATCCGCCGATCGATCTCGCGCACTTCTCCGCGTTCACGGGCGGGCAGCCGTTCGATGCGTTCAAGACGATGCGCGAGAATGCGCCGATTTGTTGGTGCAAGGAACCGCCAGAACTCGGCGGCGGGTTCTGGGCGCTCACGCGGTACGACGATGTGCGGGCGGTGTCGCTGAACCCGCAGGTCTTCTCGTCGCAGAAGGGCGGTATCTTGATGGCGTACGGTAATCCGGCGCAGCGCCATCCCGTGCTGCACCGGGCCTCGCTCGATCAGATGATCAACATGGATCAGCCCATTCACTTCGAACTGCGGCGCGAGCACTTGCCGTTTTTCACGGCAAAGTACGTCGCCGACTTGAAGCTCAAGGTCGAAGCGAAAGTGACGACGCTTCTGGACACGATTGCGCCGATGGGCCAATGCGATTTGGTCGAGTATTTGTCGGCGGAATTGCCGCTCTTCACGCTCTCCGAGATTTTGGGCATCCCGGAAAGCGACCGGCCGAAGCTGGTACGGTGGATGCACTATCTCGAGATCGCGGGCTACGTCATGGCCGAGAAGAACTTCGGAGCGGTCGATCCGAACTTCCTCGGCGACTTCATGTCGAACGTGGCGGAGATGTTCGAGTATGGGCGCGATGTGCTGTTGAAACGGCGCGAGGCGCCAAAGGAAGATTTGCTAACCGCGCTCGCGCACGCGAAGGTTCAAGGCGAACTGATGCCGGACGAATTTCTCGACGGGTCGTGGCTGCTGATCGTATTTGCCGGCAACGATACGACGCGCAATTCGATTTCGGGAACGATGAAACTGCTTACCGAGTTCGCAGCCGAGAAGGCGCGCGTGCAGGCAAACCTCTCACTTCTACCGACGATGGTGGATGAGGCGATCCGCATGGTTTCGCCGGTCATGTACATGCGCCGCACGGCCACGAAGGATACCGAGATCCGCGGGCAGAAGGTCGCCGAGGGCGAGAAGGTGATCATGTACTACGGCGCGGCGAACCGCGATCCGGAGGTGTTCCCAGATCCTGACCGGTTCGACGCGGCGCGCGCGAACGGGAAGGATCATGTTGCGTTCGGCATCGGGCCGCATGTGTGCTTGGGGCAGCGGGTTGCGAATATGCAGCTTGAGGCGGTCTACCGGCAAATCCTGACGCGCTTTCCCGACATGCACTGGAACGGCGAGATCGATATTGCGCCGAACAATTTCGTGCATGCGATCCGTAAACTCGGCGTTCAGTTCACGCCGGAAAAGAAGCGCGCGGCATGAGTTGGGAGAAAGACGTCGAAGAATTGCGCCGCCGGCAGCGGCTGGCGCAAGAGATGGGTGGCGAAGAGCGGGTGGCTAAGCATCGCTCGCTCGGCAAGCTGACCGTGCGGGAGCGGGTAGACCACCTGCTCGACCCCGGGTCGTTTCATGAAGTTGGCTCGATTACCGGTTCGGCGGAGTACGGGGCGGACGGCGAGATGCGCGCGTTCACGCCTGTGCCATTCATCTTCGGGCGCGGGTTGATCGATGGACGTCCGGTCGTGGTGGCGGGCGACGATTTCACGGTGCGCGGCGGTTCCGCCGATTTTTCGGGCAAGCGCAAACAAGAAGTCGCCGAACAGATGGCGCGCGAGTTGCGTCTGCCGATCATTCGCTTGATCGACGGCTCGGGCGGCGGTGGCTCGGTGAAGACCTACGAGCAAACGGGCTTCACCTACGTGCCCGCGAATCCGGCGTGGGATGATGTTGTCGCGAACTTGGCGACCGTGCCGGTTGTTGCGCTTGCGCTTGGCAGCGTCGCGGGGCTAGGCGCCGCGCGCGCCGTCACAAGCCACTATTCGATGATCGTCAAAGGCACTGCGCAGATGTTCATCGCGGGCCCGCCTGTCGTGAAGCAGATCGGCGAGGATTTGACGAAGGAAGAACTCGGCGGCTCGGCGATCCACACAAAGAACGGCGCGATCGACGATGAGGTCGAGAGCGAAGTTGAGGGTTTCGCGCGCGCGCGGCGGTTCTTGAGTTATTTGCCGTCGTCGGTGTTCGACGTGCCGCCACGCGGGCCACAACAAGATGATCCTGCGCGGCGCGAAGAAGCGTTGATCAAGATCGTGCCGCAGTCACGCCGGCAAGTTTACAAGATGCGCGCGATCGTCGAGGCGGTGTTCGACAAGACTTCGTTCTTCGAGATCGGGCGCGGGCACGGGCGCTCTTCAATCACCGGCTTGGCGCGTCTCGACGGTTGGCCCGTTGCGGTGCTTGCCAGCGATCCCTTCGTGTACGGCGGCGCGTGGACGGCGGAGTCGAGTCTCAAGGTCACACGATTTGTAGACTTTGCGGAGACGTTTCATTTGCCGGTCGTGCATCTTGTCGACATTCCGGGGTTCCGGATCGGGCTCGAGTCCGAACAGGCGGCGACGATCCGGCATGGCGCGCGCGCGATGACCGCGATCTATCAGGCGACGGGGCCGTGGTGCACGATCTTGATCCGCAAAGCGTTCGGTGTTGCGGGCGCGGCGATGAGCAACGCGACGCGATTGCCGTTTCGCTATGCATGGCCGTCGGGCGATTGGGGATCGCTTCCGCTCGAAGGCGGAATCGAAGCGGCTTACCGGCGCGATCTTGAAGCGGCTGACGATCCCGTGAAGTTGCGCGCGGAGATCGACGAGCGGCTCAACCGTGTGCGATCGCCATTTCGGACGGCCGAAAAATTTGGGATCGAAGAGATCATCGATCCGCGCGATACGCGTAAGGTCTTGTGCGACTTTGCCAATCTTGCGGCGCCTTTGCGCACGCTAGGACTCCGTGCGACGGCCTATCGCCCCTAGGTAATCCGTCCTAGGAAATCTTTCCCGCTCGATTCATTGCCAAGGCCTTACCGGCGGCGGCGTTTTTCTGCAACACGTGAATCCGGAATGACACGGTCCGCGTTGCCCAATGCCCTTCTGCCTGTCGCAAGAGTCTAGTCTTTCTTTTCGATAGGTTACGCAATTCCGGGGACAGTAAATAGTTCCGCAACGAATAGCCCTCAATGTCCGGTTCTTGAGTAAGCAATTCTAAACCACACTCCGACCCCGGCGTGTGGAGGTAGGGCTCACGTGAACCGCAACACGACACCCGGTGCGATGCCGGGTGAACTGCCTCCGAGCGAACTGAAAACCGCGCATGACGCAGTCGCGGTTTCGCGCGTGCAGAACGGTTGCGGCTATGCTGCGTCTCCGGCGTTCCGACGTGTCCGCAACGCGGCGCTGATCGCTGGCGTTTCTGCTTATGCATTGATTTCCGGTCCGGCGGTCGGCGATCCGGCGCCAAATGCGGCGAACTTCAGTCAAGCGACTGCCGGAGCTGTTTCGACAACGGTCCCTGACGGCATCTGTGCGATGGCGGCCACCGTCACGGGCGGCGGGGGTGCATCTTCGGGCACAACTGCAGCATTGGGTGGTCGAGGTGCCGGCGGGGCGATCATCAGCGCCAGATTTGCGGTGCTACCAGGACAAGCGGTCGCGGGAAATGTGGCAGCGGGCGGCCTTGAAGGATCTTCCGTGGGAAACGGAACCGGTGGTGCTGGCACAGCAAGCGGCGGCACCGGCGGCACAGTCGGGATCGCTACCATCCACCGTGGTGGTGGTGGCGGCGGTAGCAGTTCGGTCCATGTTGGCGGGATCAAGCTCATAGAAGCCGGTGGTGGCGGCGGTGGTGGCGGTGCTCACCAAGCGCCGACTGCCGGTAACGGCGGCGGCGGCGGCTTCGCCGGCGTTGGCGCCGGTGTCGTCGCGCCGGGGACCACAGGCAGCATTGGGTTTCAAGCCGCTGGCGTCACGATTGGCGGCGGGCAAGGTGGCTTGGCAGCCGCCGGCGGCGCTGGCGGCGTGCATTCAACGACTGCAGCGTACAACGGTCTCGCCGGATCGGGCATCGGCACGGGTACCGGTGGGAACGGCGGTGTCGATCCCACCACAGACTCCGGCGGCGGCGGCGGCGGCGGTCACACGGGCGGCGGTGGTGGCGCCTCAACGGTCAATTCGTCGCTCACAGGCGGCGGCGGTGGCGGTGGCTCGAGCTTTGTTCGCGCGACGTCGCCGACAGTTGCGGCACCCGCGCCGACCAGCATCAGCGGTGCAGGTGCTGCCGCCACGGCTGGTGGTTTCGTCAACGGCGCGGCGGGCGCGGTTACGATCGACTGGATTCCTTGCATCTATACGTTGGGTGTCACGAAGTCGGCGTCGCCTTCGCCGGTGAATGCGGGCGCCAGGACCGTTTGGACCGTCGCGGTTACGAACAGCGGCCCCGATCCGATGACGCGGGGCGACACGATCACGCTTGCCGACACGCTGCCGGCAGGTCCGATCGGTTCGCCGTCGCCGACGTTCCGCGTTCTCACCATCGCTACCAGCGGTGCCACGACCGATACGAACCTGGCCAGCGCCGCGATGACGTGCACGGGCGTTTCGGTTGGCGCTTCGATGCCGACGTCGACCGTTTGTTCGCGACCCTTCAGTGCGCCATCGGCGCCTGGGGCCCCCAGCGGCGGCACTCGCGGATTGAACTCGGGCGAAACGCTGACGATCACTTATGAGCAGATTTTCGCGAACACGGCCTCAAGCACCACCATTACGAATATTGCATCGACCGTCGATCGGTCATCGACGTCGGGGACGACAGACATTATCGGCGTCACGGCCAACCGCTCGGCCAGCACGTCGCTGACCGTTCAGCCTTACGACTTGGCGATCACGAAGTCTGCGTCGGCGGCGACCATCGGTGCCGGACAGACGGTCACCTGGACGATCAACGTCACGAACAACGGTCCCGGCGACATGCAGGGACCGAATGAAACAGCGGCCAATCCGCTGATTGTCAGCGACGTCGCGCCAACCGTGAACGTGTCGGCGCCGGCGTCGTTTACGTCATCCGGGCCTGCGGGCGCGTGTACGTACGTATCGAACACGATCACGTGTCCGTCGGGCTTGGCGAACGGACAGACACAGACATTCACGTTCCAACAGACGGTCAACGGTGGCGCGCCGGGTGGCGCGACAGTATCGAACACCGCAAGCATCACCGACTTCCGTTCGGGGGACAGCAACGATTCGGGTTTGGCTTCTTTCACCGTCACGCCGGTTTCCGACCTTGTTGTAACGAAGACGGACGGCGTCGCCAGCGTCAATGCGGGTGGGACGACGAGCTACACGATCACCGTCACCAACAACGGTCCATCGTCAGTGACCGGCGCTACGGTGACGGACCCGGCAGTTGCTGGCCTGACGAAAACCTCCGTCGCTTGCTCGGCGTCGCCGGGGCAATGCACAGCGGGCACAACGCCGACGATCGCGCAACTGCAGAGCGGCTATGCGCTGCCGGCAATTGCGAGCGGGCAGACATATCAGCTGACTGTTGGCGCGAATGTGACGGCTACGTCCGGCAGTGTCGCGAACACGGCGACAATTGCTGTTCCTTCGGGCACAACCGATCCGACGGCTGCGAACAACAGCGCAACCGATACCGACACGGTGACCCCGGTCGCAGATCTTGCGGTCGCGAAGACGGACGGCGTGGGCAGCGTCAGCGCGGGTGGAGCGACGAGCTACACCGTGACCGTCACGAACGGCGGCCCATCTTCGGTGACCGGCGCGACGTTGACCGATCCAGCTGCGTCCGGCCTGACCGTGACGTCGGTTGCTTGCTCGGGTGCGCCGGGACAGTGCACGGCGGGCACCACGCCCACGATCGCGCAATTGCAGAGCGGCTATGCGTTGCCTGCGCTTGCGAGCGGTCAATCGTATCAGCTGACTGTCAACACGACTGTGACCGCGACGTTGGGCAGCGTTGCGAATACAGCGACGATTGCCGTGCCTTCGGGCGCGACCGATCTCGGTGCCGGAAATAACAGTGCGACCGACACGGATACGGTCACCCCAGTTGCCGATCTTGCGGTGATAAAGACGAACGGAGCGGTGAGCGTCAACGCGGGTGGAACAACAAGTTATACGGTTGCCGTCACGAACAACGGTCCGTCTTCGGCGACCGGCGCGACGCTGACGGACGCCGCCGCCGCCGGCCTTACAAAGACATCAGTCGTTTGCTCCGCGACGCCGGGTCAGTGTACGGCCGGGACGACACCGACAATTGCGCAGCTGCAGAGCGGCTATGCGCTCCCGGCGCTTGCGAGCGGGCAGACGTATCAGCTGACCGTGAACGTGAATGTGACGGCGACGTCGGGGAGCGTCTCGAACACCGCCACAATCGCCCCGCCTGGCGGCAC